>NZ_JANXTC010000187.1:0-22490 GCF_025356345.1 Tardiphaga sp. | reverse complement strand
GGTCGTGGGTCGAGTGAGTGATCCCATGAGTGGCTATTTTATGGTGCGCCGATCGTCGGTGACTAATCAAATCTTGAATCCGCAGGGCTATAAAATTCTGTTAGAGATTTTGGGTCGCGGTATCACCTTCCGCACTTCGGGATCGACCGGTACGCCCAGTAAATGCATGCAGACCATGCTCGACCTCGACACTGAGGTCGCCGCCATGGCTGATATAGTGGGCCCGCGGCGGCGGGTCGCGGCGCTGGTACCTCCGCATCATATTTACGGATTCCTGCATACGGTTCGTCTGCCGCTTCAGTTCGGCGTCGAGACCGTCGATCTGCGTTGCTCCGGCCCCGGCAGTTGGGCCAGCATGATGGCTCCCGGCGATCTCGTGATTGCCACGCCGCACATGTGGTCGCTGCTGGCCGAGGCCGGCCGGCGCTTGCCGGACGACGTGATCGGGGTGACCTCCACCGCGCCGATGCCGGCCGCCTTGGCCACGAAGCTCTCCGCGCTGGGCCTCACCCGCCTGATCGAGATTTATGGATCATCCGAGACGGCAGGCATAGGCTGGCGCGACGATCCGACGGCGCCGTATGAACTGTTCGAATTCTGGCGCGTTGCCGATGACGGCCGGGCGATAGCCCGCCCGTCCGCCGAACCGATCAAATTGAACGATGTCGTGACATGGCAGGGCGATCGACATCTGCGTGTCGGCCCACGCGGCGACGGCATGGTCCAGATTGGCGGAATCAACGTCAACCCTTCGGATATCGGTCGTCGACTGTGCCGCCATGAAGCGGTACTCGACTGCGTCGTACGCGCCCAGCGCAACGTCGATCCGGCGCGGGCACGGCTGGAAGCATTCGTCGTCACCCGCGAAACGATGATGAACGAGCCGCTGTTCGCCGATGAACTGGCCATTTGGTGCGCCGGCCAGTTCGATGCGGCGGAACGCCCGATTGCCTTTACATTTGGCAGCAGCATTCCGCGCAATCCGATCGGCAAGCCGACTCTCTGGTAGCCGCGCGGACGCGCGATACCGCGGCCGACGCCGGCCTTGGTGCGGGTCTTGTTACATTATCGCGCGCGGTTTGTAGGTCCTTGATCGACATCGATAGCAGCCGACCCCTCGTTATTTTTATTCCCAAGAGCAGCAAGTTACCCAACTAACAAGTCACCGTATTTGTACCGGTTGCGTGATTAAGCTGCAATTAGCTGGGTAATTGTAGTTTCAACGAGATGGGCGACGGGACTGTGAACTGGAACGAGTGTCAAATTCCTACCTCGACATGTTAAGCGACCATCGCTTGAACCCTGGGTCACTGACCCGAAATGAAAGAAAGACCACTATCATGGCAATTGAGAAGAGCATCGCGTCGTCGAGCCTCGCTGAAGTTATTGACCGGATTCTGGACAAGGGCGTCGTGGTCGATGCTTTCATTCGCGTCGCGCTGGTTGGCATCGAGTTGATCGCCATCGAAGCCCGTGTCGTGATCGCGTCGGTGGAAACCTGGCTGAAATATGCCGAGGCCGTCGGCCTTGTTGCGCAGCCCCAGACCGCCTGATCCGCGTTGACCATCGGATGGCTGGCCTTGCGCCAGCCATCCGCGCGACCGGTCTCCTGATGTAACATTCGCCAACCAGGAAGATCATTTTTGATGGCGTCACAGCCAAGCCGGCTTGCGAACCGTTTCGCGTATTCGCCTTGTAAGGGATCTGACGACGTGCCGACAGCCAGAGAAGACAGAGCACAACGCGTGAGCGATGTGCGACGCGGAACGCGGGAATTGCTGGCGCGGATTCGCGAGGAGCGTATCGCCCGTGCGCACAATACGGCTCCAGCCGTCTCGGAGGAGCCCCGCCACGAGCCGACCGCCGCGGCGACACGGCTGATGCCGGATCCGCTGGTTACCAGGATTTCTCAGCAGTTCGTTGCCACTGGATTAACCGATGTCTCGCCAACCGCCGCGCCATTGCAGCCGCGACAGATGCCGCTGCCGAACGGACACGAGACCTCGCTTCCCGGTCGCGTCACGCGCCATTATGATGCGGCGCGTCTCGGTATTTCTCCGGTCAACAAGGAAGACGCCACGCTCCGGCTCGATTTGAGCGTAAGCCGCTCGATCCGGACAACACCGGATATGCAACAGCGGTTTGCCGAATCGGCCGGGCTGCAACCATTGGAGCCGGTCAAGCGCGACGAGATCAGCAAAACGAGTGAAGCACTCGCCACCGTGCCGGCGATGACGCCGCAGCTTGAGCTCGGCGGGGCGCTGTCAGGCATCGAGGCCGTACCGACCCTCGGTCCCGGCCTGGTCTGGCGACTGTCGCAGGCGGGGATCCGTACCATGTCCGATCTGGCGGCCTGCGATGCCACCTCGGTTCGCACCAAGCTCGGCCAGCTCGGCCGTCTGGTGAAGGTCGAGGACTGGATCGCGCACGCCCGTTCCGTCGTGGCGGACTCCGCCGCGGCGGTGGCGCGGTCACGCAACCCATCGACCAAGCCGTAGCCGATTACGCGCCACGCGTATTCGGCTCTGTCACTGCACGGCCTTGCCGCGGTAACCTGCGGCAAGGCCGCGGACGTATTTCAGCATCACCATCTGCAACAGGTCAGTAGGCGTGCCCCGATCGGTCAGCTGTTGTCCGACGCGATCCTGTGAGCCCGCAAGAGATATCCAGAATTCGCACACGATAACGCCGGGCCTCGCGGCGACATGCTGGCCCGCGGCGATGTCGATAAGAGCCAGACCGATCAGCGCGCGGCCCGAAGGACAACGCGAACGCGTCGCTGCGACGGGATACAACCCGCGGCTTTATGAGTAGCGACACGCAAGACCTGAAATGGCACGGCAGGATCGCCAACCAGCTGCAACGTGGTTTCTTTGACGTCACCAACGCACTGGTCGGTAAATTTTTATCGTTATTTCGCAGACGTATAGAGATTCATAACCTCGTTTTTCCATTTCGGCGGAAATCTGGTTTCTTCGCTCCGGTGTTTATCTCCCTGTGACAAGTCAGCGCTAAGGTACCAAGATAGAGTTGAAGCCAAATTAGATTTGATAGCGGACTTATACATCCGCCGGAGCTGGAAATGACATTTGAGAATTCCGAGGCCATCGATCCGATTGCGGAAGCAGCGATGGCATCCATGGGTACTTACGCCATCTCGCCAACCCCCGACAATTTCGCTATCTGGTATGAATACCATTCCGGAAAGAATCCTAATCTTCAGCGCACAATTGATATCGTGATCTCGAACCGGCGCGGCTTCGACGGCGCCGCCCTGAAGGAATTGCACAACAGTTTCTTCTCCACCACGGAAGAGCAGCAGGTGCTTCGGCAGACCTCGCTGCAGGTGATGGAAGCCGCGCAGGAGGTTCTGGATCTACTGGATGTTGCCAGCGCCGAGGACAACCTCCGCATCCCGCTCGTGGACGAGATTGCCCGGACGGAGAAGACGAGCTTCAGCAACCTGACGAGAATGCTGGAGCATCTGATCAACGAGACCAGCGAAATGGCCAAGCGCAGCGACCATCTCGGCATCCGGATGCGGCGTTCGGCGGAGAAGATCGAGGCGCTGGAGCGCACGCTGGACGACGCAAGGCGCGAAGCCACCATCGATGCCCTGACCGGCATCTCCAACCGCCGCTCGTTCGATGCCAACCTCAACGAACTGGCCGGCGAGGCGATGAACACCGGTGAGGACCTCTGCCTGATGATTCTCGACGTCGATCACTTCAAGCACGTCAACGACACCTATGGTCATCCGGTCGGCGACCAGGTGCTGCAGTTCGTGGCCACCACGATCCAGCAGCATGTTCGCGGCCAGGATCGCGCCGCGCGCTATGGCGGCGAGGAGTTCGCCATCATCCTGCCGCGCACGCCGATCGAGGGCGCCGCCAAGGTGGGCGAGTATATCCGCATCGCCTTTGAAAAGCACAAGGCGCTCTGCGGCACCTCGCAGCAGCCGATCCCCGGCGTCACGGTATCGATCGGCATCTCCTGCTACGACCCCGGCGAAAAGCTGCTGGAATGGAGTGCCCGTGCCGATACCGCGCTCTATCAGGCCAAGCGCGAAGGCCGGAACTGCGTCCGTTTGGGAATGCTGCCTGACTGATTGCAGGCCGATTCTAAGGGCGCGGCGAACGCGAGCGAAGACGCGCGCCAGCCATGTGCTCCGGAAAGGCTGGCGTCCATGCCGCTGCGTTCCTAAATGGTAGGAGCAGCAGGAGTACGCGCATGACCGCCCTTTCGATTCTCGACCTCGTCCGCGTGACCCAGGAAACCGATGCGCGTGGCGCGCTCGACAATGCACGGGATCTCGCCGCCCATGCCGAACAATGGGGCTTTGGCCGGTTCTGGGTGGCGGAGCACCACAACATGGCCGGCATCGCCAGCGCCGCGACCTCGATCGTGGTCAGCCATATTGCCGCGGGCACCAAAACCATCCGCGTTGGCGCCGGCGGCATCATGTTGCCGAACCACGCCCCGATCATTATCGCCGAACAGTTCGGCACGCTGGCGCGGCTATATCCCGGCCGCATCGATCTCGGGCTCGGCCGCGCCCCGGGCACGGACCAAATCACGGTGCGCGCCTTGCGGCGGACGCTGACCAGTTCGGATAATTTCCCGCAGGACGTGATGGAACTGCAGGCGTTCTTCGCCCCCGCCGGCCCCAACCAGAACATCCAGGCTGTGCCGGCTGCCGGCACCGACGTGCCGCTGTGGATCCTGGGGTCCAGCACCTATGGCGCGCAACTCGCCGCCGCGCTCGGCCTGCCCTATGCCTTCGCCTCGCATTTCGCACCGGAACAACTGATGCAGGCCCTGCAGATCTACCGCGAGCGCTTCGAGCCGTCGGAGCAACTGGCCAGGCCGCACGCCATGGTGGGCGTCAACATCATCGCCGCCGACACCGACAAGGAAGCCCGCCGGCTGGCGACGACGCAGCAGATGTCGTTCACCAACATGTTCCGCGGCACCCGTGGCCTCAGCCAGCCGCCGATCGACGACATCGAGACCTACTGGTCCGGCGCGGAGAAGGCGCAGGCAATGCGCATGCTGGCGCGCTCGATCGTCGGATCGCCGGAGACCGTACAGGCCGGCATGAAGTCGCTGGTGGCCGAAACCGGCGCCGATGAGCTGATGATCGTGTCGGACATCTATGACCACCCTGCACGACTGCATTCATACGAGCTGATCGCGAAGGCCAACGCGGCCGTCGAGCGCTCGCCACTGGTCGAGATTGCCTGACGTTCGTCGGGATCAGATCGCCGATGCCACCGATTCCAGTCCGATGATGCGGGCCAGAGCGCGGACTTCGCGCTTCTGATCCTCGCGCAACTGGAACAGCAGCGGCATCGCGGCGGATTTCAACTGCTGCACTTCGGAGCTCGCCGGATCGATCGGAGGGCTGCCGGCGGCGGGATTGGCCTGTTTGGTCTCGTGGATTTTTTGCGCCACCGCGCGCAACGCGGTTTCGACGCCGGGCCAGTGCTGTTCCTGCGTCGCCGTGAGATTAAGCCGGCCCTTGATGGCGGCGATCTGCGCGTCGCTGAGCAAGGTGTAGGTTTTCTGCCCCGACTTGCCGGTCTTTTGCTTGCCCGATGGCTGCGACGGAATCGTGCCCGGTGACAGTTGCGGCGGCGCGCTGGTCCCAAGCGGGCTATCGGCGGCAAAGGCCTGGCGCAAGGGTTCGTTCCAGGCGTCGGGGCGGGAGGATTCGAGCGCCGCAACCGCATTCCCGCCGGACCACTTATCCGTCTTGCCCTGCCGGTTGGCCACCGGTCCCCGCGACACCGCGATCGAACTGTCGGCGCTGGGATCGAACACGGATCGCGACACGCTGTCGTGACCGACGACGCTGAAGATGGCCACGCCGACCACCAGCAAGCATCCAATCGCCAGAAGGGTCAGGGTACGCGTCAAGCCAGTCTCCGTTGCGCCGACGAACTCCGGTTCATCGTCCCGACAAATGGAGAATAATTAAGGCTTAACCATGCCATTCCGGCAGCAAGCGACGGCGCTCAGGCGGCGACGGCCAGTACGTAGGCTTCCTGGATGTCAGAAACGATATCGGAGGCTTCCCACAGCGCCTCCGGCGGTACCGACTGCATTGTGATCGTCCAGTTCGCGCCTTTGCCGGCGCGCGAGGTTCGCACCACGTCGAACTCGACCTCGCGACACAACCGGTGCCGTCCAAAAGCCATGGCGACGCGCGTCCGGATTTCCTCGATCGTGGCTGGCGTCTTGGCGAAACTGGTCACTGTGTCCATCTGGACGTCCCCGGGCGCTGGTGGATTCCTGCGCCACGATGTTCCGCCCGTCATGGTTAATTCCGGGTTAATCGACGGCGCAACCTCACCCCAGAAGCTGATCGAGTCGATCGCGGAGCTGGTCCTGGTGATACGGCTTGGCCAGCCGCGGGAGATCGAGCTGGGCGCCCTCCGGCAACTCGGCGTAGCCGGTGGCGAGCAAGATCGGCAGCGACGGCCGTACCGCGCGCGAAGCCGCGGCCAATTCGATGCCGGTCATGCCCGGCATGACATGATCGGTCATCATCAGGTCGAGCGGCTGTGCGCTGTTCAGAATATCCAGCGCATGGCGGCCAGAATTGGCCGCGATCACCCGATGACCAAGATCTTCGAGCATTTCCATGGTCGACATGGCGATCAGCGGGTCGTCGTCGACAAACAGGATGATGGCGGATCGCGCGGCACGCCGCACCGGATCCATGATGCCGATCGCTTCCGGCGCCGTGGTGGTGACCGGCAGCACCAGCGTCGCCGTGGTGCCGCTGCCGATCAAACTGGACAGTTCGAGCGTGCCGCCGAGCTGCACCGCCAAGCCATGCACCATGGACAGCCCGAGACCGGTGCCCTTGCCCACCGGCTTGGTGGAGAAGAACGGCTCGATTGCCTTTGTCAGCGTTTCAGCCGACATGCCGCCGCCATTGTCGATCAGGGATACTTTCAGATAGTCGCCAGGCTTCAGCGCCACATCGCCGTCGTTCGCCCTGTATCGTCTGATCCTGATATCGATGGAGCCGCCATCCTGCATCGCGTCGCGCGCATTGATGGCGAGATTCAGAATCGCCAGTTCGAGCTGGTTGGCGTCGATCCGCGCGGGCGGCAGGTCGTCGGGAATGTCGAGACGCAACGCCACGCGCGGACCAAGCGACCGCTCCAGCAAGTCGATCATGCCGCGCACGAGTCCGCCAAGATCGACCGCCACGGCCTTGAGATCCTGCTGGCGCGCAAAGGCCAGCAGTCGCTGCGTCAGCGACGCCCCGCGCTCGGCCCCCTGCAGCGCGCCATCGATCAGGCGGTGCAGCCGCGGATCTTCCGGGATGCGCTTGCGCAGCAATTCCAGATTGCCCATCACCGCCATCAGCAGATTATTGAAATCGTGGGCGACGCCACCGGTGAGCTGGCCGATCGTCTCCATCTTCTGAGCCTGTCGAAGCTGTTCCTGCGCGCGCTCGCGGGCCGCGACTTCCTTCATCAGGTCGGACGTCCGCTCGCCGACGCGCTGCTCCAGATTAGCCGTCAGTTCGGCCAGCGCGGTTCGCTCCGCCGTCAACTGGTCAAGCAGATTATCGCGCTCGATATCCGCGGTTTTGCGCGCGCTGATATCGACGCTCACTCCCACCAGCGACTTGAATCTGCCATCGGGCCCGCGCACCATTCGCGCACGCGTCTCGATCCAGTGCACCGAACCATCCGGCCAGATGCTGCGGTATTCGACATTGTAGTCGGCTCCGCGCTGCAGCGTGGCATCCAGCGCCTGCTGGCGGCGCTCGCGATCATCGGGATGGATCGAGCCCTGCAGATCCTCGAACGTGAAAGGATCATCGGAGCGCCGGCCAAAAAACGACTTGCAGGTGTCCGACACCTCCAACTCCAGGCCAGGCAAGTGCAATTCCAACGCGCCAAGACGCCCGGCGTTCAGCGCGGTCTGCAGCAGGCCTTCGCTCTCGCTGAGGTTCTCGAGAATGGCGCGGGTCTGGTATTGCCGGCGGCGGCCGCGCACCGCGGAGCCAACCACCGAGATCAAGGTCGTCGGATGAAACGGACGCTCGATGAAGGTGACGTTGCCGAGCAATTGCCCCAGCCGCGCCGCATCGGGGTTGCGCTCGGGGCCGCCACCCTGGTGGGTCAGCAGCACGATCGGAAAATCCGACCAGGACGGCTGATCATGCAGCCATTGGCCAAGGCCGCGCAGGTCGACGGTCTTGATCGCCTCGTCGGCGATCACGGCGACGCCGGCGCCGCCCTCGATCTCCCGCGCCAGCGCGGTGAAATCCGGACAAGCCTGGGCATAATAGCCCGCTTCGCGAATTAACGCTTCCGCTACCGCGGCATCGCGACCATTCGGGGCGAGAATGACAGCGCGTTCGGACGAGAGGCCCGGTTTCACGGGGTCATTTCCTCGAGCAGCGAGCTGACGCCATTGTAGATCGGCACGCCCCGCAGCACGCCCTGGAATTCGACCAAAGGTGCGCCGATGGTGAGGCCGCGACCGTCGATCCGGTACTCTCGAATGGTAGGCTCATGGGTTCCAGTGCGCTTCTTGATGACCGAAACCGCGCGGCGCACATTGCCGGACGCTTCGAAATAGCGCAGCAGGATGACGGTATCGGCCAGATAGGTCACATCGATCGGCGCTTGCATGTCGCCGACTAGCCCGTGCTGCGCCACCGTCATGAAGGTCGCGGCCCCCCTGCGGTTGAGATATTGAAGCAATTCATGCATGTGCAGAATCAGCGAATTCTCTTCCGGCATCGCGGCCTGATAACCGTTCAGGCTGTCGATCACCACGGTCCTGATGCCATGCTCATCGATCCGCCGACGGACGCGGTGGGCAAATTCGCCGGGTGATAATTCGGCGGCATCGACCTGCTCGACGAACAGCCTGCCACTCTTCTGCATTTCCGGAAGGTTGATACCCAGATTCTTCATACGATCAAACAGCAGGCCAAGCTCTTCGTCGAACACGAACATGGCCGCGGTTTCCCCGCGCTTCACGGCGGCAACCACGTTGACAATGGACACCAGCGACTTTCCTGTGCCGGCCGGACCGAGCACCAGGGTGCTGGAGCCGGACTCGATACCACCGCCCAGCAATTTATCGAGCTCCGCCACACCACTCGATTTGGTAATTCGAACGAGATCGCTGCGATGCTCGGACGCGACCAGTCGCGGAAACACGTTGAGGCCACCTTTGGTGATGGTGGCGTCGTGATAGCCGCCGCGAAATCTCACGCCGCGATATTTGATGACGCGGGCACGGCGCCGCTCGGCGCCATAGGCCGGGGCCAGTTCCTCCAGCCGCAGCACGCCATGCTCCACGCTGTGGACGGTCTTGTCGGCGACTTCCGCCGTCAAATCGTCAAGCAGCATCACGGTGGTGCCGAATTTGGCAAAGTAATGCTTGATGGCCAGAATCTGCCGGCGGTAGCGCAGCGAACTCTGTGCAAGCAACCGGATTTCCGAAAGGCTGTCGAGCACGACGCGGGCGGGCTGGGCCCGCTCGACCGCCTCGAATATCTGTTTGGTAGTTTCACCAAGTTCGAGATCCGACGAATACAGCAGGCTCTGCTGCTGATCGGAATCCAGCAGGCTTTCCGGCGGCAACAGTTCGAACACCTCGATGCCGTCACCCAACGTCCAGCCATGGGAGGCCGCACCATCGCGCAGCTCGGCCTCGGTCTCCGACAGCGTGATATAGAGGCCCTTTTCACCGGCCCGCGCGCCTTCGATCAGGAACTGCAGGGCAACAGTCGTCTTGCCGGTGCCGGGGGCACCTTCCACGAGAAAGACATGACCGCGCGAAAAACCGCCGGCGAGGATGTTGTCCAATCCCCAGATTCCGGTTCCAGCTTTTTCCGATAGTAAATCCGTCGAACTCATACGGCCCCCTGACCGCCAATAACCAGCGCATTATCAACTGGTTCCCGGCCCCAAAAGGAAATTTCATGTCCGATAACGCACTTTAGGATTGGCGCTTTTCGATCACCAGGCTCTGCACCGCACGGCCAAAATAGCCGTTGATATCGGCTAGCTTCGAGGCCGCCAGCCCGGCGCCGTCCGGGCCGATCCAGCTTTCCGAATCCAGCAGAATCCAGTCACCGACCGGGGGTCGGGACAGGCTGACCGTGAGGTCGGCATTGAGGAACGTCCAGTCGTTGAACGACAGCGCAGCCGAGGTGCCGTTGCTGAAATCGGCGGCGACCACGGCGCGCATCACCTGCGAGGTCACCGACCCCTCGATCATCGCGCGGTCGAGCCGGTACCAGATCGCGCCCGGCCCGGACTTCATTAATCCGCCGCGCACCACGCAGGTCGAGAGGCCGCTCATGAAGGCATTGTTCGCCCTTCGGCCAAGCGGCTGCCCTTGCTCGGGTCCTGGCAGTTCGAGCGGCGGATCGGCGATTTCGGCCGGCAATGGCTGCGGCTCGATCCGGATTTTCAGCACGCTGGCGCGCGCGACGACGACGCCATTGGCGAGTAGCCGGATGCCGCACAACTGGATCTTGCGCCCCTCGCGCAGAATTTCGGTCTCGAATGTCAGCGGCGCCACCGGCACCGGTCGCAGCAGATCGATGGTGACGCGCACAATCCGCATCGGGCTCACGGTCGGCATCTGCTCGGCGAGATAGGTTACCAACGCCGAGGGCGCCGAGCCATGCTGCATGGTGGCGTTCCATGGACCGGCGGCGTGCGGCGTGGTGATGACATGATGCCCATCAAGGCGATAGATGAAGTCCATCGGGAGAAGTTCGCTTTCTTGCTTCCTTCTCCGCTTGTGGGAGAAAGTGACGCGGACGAGATCCGCGTCGGATGCGGGACTGTGCAAGAACACTACCCCTCATCCAGGCGCGCTAACGCGCGTCCACCTTCTCTCACAAGGGAAGAGGGAAGAAAGGGCAGCGCGTGGCATCAACTACAGCGGCGGATCGATCGCCTCGTCATATTCCTTCTTGAAGCGGGCGATCAGTTCGGCCGCCGGCACGACCTTGTCGATGCTGCCGACGCCCTGGCCGCTGCCCCAGATTTCCTTCCAGGCCTTTGGCTTGGCGCGGTCGCCGGCGGCGTCGGTGCCAAAGTTCATCTTGGTGGGATCGGACTCCGGCAGATTGTCCGGGTCCATGCCGGCCGCGACGATCGACGGCTTGAGATAGTTGCCATGCACGCCGGTAAACAGGTTGGAATAGACGATGTCCTCCGCCGTCGATGCGGCGATCATGTCCTTGTAGCCGGGCACTGCATTGGCCTCGGTGGTGGCGATGAAGGCCGAGCCGATATAGGCGAAATCGGCGCCGAGCACGCGCGCGGCCCGGATCGCACGACCATTGGCGATAGCGCCGGACAATGCCACCGGGCCATCGAACCACTGCCTTGTCTCTGCGACAAACGCCAGCGGCGAGATTTCACCGGCATGGCCGCCGGCGCCGGCCGAAACCAGAATGAGGCCATCGGCGCCCTTTTCGATCGCCTTGTGGGCGAAGCGCTGGTTGATGACATCGTGAAACACGATGCCGCCCCAGCGATGCGCGGCCTGGTTCAACTCCTCGCGCGCGCCCAGCGAGGTGATCATCATCGGCACCTTGTGCTTCTCGCAAAGCGCCATGTCCTGATCGAGCCGATTGTTCGACTTGTGCACGATCTGGTTGACGGCGAACGGCGCCGACAACCGGTCAGGATGCGCCTTGTCGTGGGCCGCGAGTTCTTCCTTGATGCGCACCAGCCACTCGTCGAGCAGCGCCGCGGGACGCGCATTGAGCGCCGGAAACGACCCGACAATGCCGGCCTTGCACTGCGCGATCACCAACTCAGGGACCGAAATGATGAACAGCGGCGAACCGATCACCGGGATCGACAGGCGGTTCTTGAACAGGGCAGGCATCGACATGGGAATTCCTCTGCTTCTTTTCTTGATACGCCACGTCATTGCACTGACGCGCGATCGCCTCTTGGGCGGCCGGACGATGCCAGAAGCAATAGTGCGATGGCAATTGCGCGGCGGCAGAAAAACCGACTGACCGAAAGCAGGTTACTGACAGAGCGCCTGGGTGACGTAATTGACGGTCGTGCAGTCGCCCTCTTCCTGCTTGTAACCCGGCATCATCGCCTTGGCCGAACAGCTTTGCGCCGCGTCGGTATCAAGGCTTTTACCTTCCTTGAAGCCCTTGCTTTGGCACAGCCGGTCGGACGCCGCCTTGCAATCCGGAGCGCCGTTTGGCGCGCGCGGACAGGCGACCCGGCCTTTCACGATCGAGTTCAGCCGCAGGCTGTCGGTACTCTCGCCGAAGCCCTTGAACGACGGTAGCGTCAGGATCGACTTCGAGTCCTTGAACATCTTGCCGATTTCGTTGAGCAGACCCGGATTTTCGGAAGGCGGCTCCGGCGCGGCCGCCGCTTCCGGCGGGGCGGGTGGCACCGCGGGCGGCGCCGCCACCAGGCTCGCCGCAGGGGCCGGAGCTGGGGCAACCTGGATGATCATCGATTTTGGCGCGGGCGGCGGCGTCTGCGACCAGGCAGCGGTGGCGATCGCCACCGCCACCGTAACCAGGAGGGCCACGGAAAGGCTTCGGATCATCGCGCGTGCTGAGGAAGTCAAATCAGACATGTTTAGCAACGTACCCTGACACCTGTGCCGGGGGAAGTGTCTTGCTCAGAACATCCGGAACGCAATGACGAAACCGAGCAGCAAAACTCCGACCGCCAGCGCGACCCACAGCCCGAGATGCTTTTCGATGGTTTCGCGAATCCATACGCCATACCGGTTGAGAAGCACCGCCACGAGGAAGAAGCGCCCGCCGCGAGCGATCAGCGACAGCCCGATGAACATCCAGATATTATAATTCGCGAAGCCTGACGTGATGGTGACAAGCTTGAACGGGATCGGCGTCAGCCCCTTCAGCAGGATGATCCACGCGCCGTACTCGGCGTAGCCGGCGCGGAATGCCTCGACCTTGTCGCCATAGCCGTAGAAGCTGATTACCCAGTGGCCAACGGAATCATACAGCAGCGCGCCGATGGCGTAACCGACCACCCCGCCGGCGACCGACGTCAGCGTGCATAGCCCGGCATAAAACCAGGCCCGCTCCGGCCGCGCCAGCGACATCGGGATCAGCATCACATCCGGCGGAATCGGAAAGAACGAACTTTCCGCGAACGATACCATTCCCAAAATCCAGAGCGCATAGGGCTTGTGGGCGGCGTCGATGCACCAATCATACATTCGTCTGAGCATGGCCGCGATGAACCATCCCCGTCGCGATTTGTCTATGGCAACGGGCGCCCAAAAACCCGAATAGCCGAATCCGCCCCGGCAAGCCGCCTGTAACCGCGACATTTGGTCGCCAGAGCCCGCCGCTTTCGCCGGATTGACCGGTATTAACGCAAAACGTCGACTGTCTGGAGACAGCCGACGTTCTGAAATCGATAGACCCTTTTTACCAGGTCATGCGGCGCGAATTATCGTAGCCATGGCCCCCGCCATAGCCACCATAGGGGCCGCCGTAATAGGCAGGACCGCCGCCATAATAAGCGGGGCCACCACCGTAGTAGCCATAGCGCGGCCCCTGATCATAATAGTCGCGACGGTTCTGGCTGGCGGCGATAGCGCCAATGGTGCCGACAATGGCGCCGAACGCAGCCAGACCGGCGGCATTGCCGTTACCACGGTGATGGCGACGCCGCGCGCTGCTGAATTCGGTAACCGTGCCGCTGCCATGGTCCGCCGAAACCCCCCTCGCAGCCGGCGCAGCCAGCACGGCCGTGGGCGCGAACGAAGTTAGCGTCAACGCCGCGACAGCCGCCAGGACGGAAGCTCGGGCAATGGTGGAGAACGAAGTCTTTCGGTTGAACATTTCAATGACCTCCATGGTCGTTCGGCCTCGTGGGGCTCGGCTTGACAACATCTATGGCCATCCCGGGTTCCATACTGGCGGCATGGATCATCACACCGCGTCGGCGCAGCCGGCGGTCATCAGATGTTCAGCTTGGAGCCGGCACGATAGAGGCGCAAGATACGGTGCCGAATGCGTTCCAAACCTGCCCATCGCCCCCCGTCGAACCCTTGTAAGTACCTTTCATGCGTAATCTCCCGATTGTGTCTCTTGGTCGAATCGGTGCCGTTTCGATGGTGATGCTGGCAGCGGTCGGCGCTCGGCCGGTGTTCGCCGCCGAAGAGATCAGACCCCCTGTGGCGATCCAGGTTGCACTAGACCGTCCGATCGATGCGATCGCGGCGCCGTTCGTGCTGGCGGCCACGCGCGGGCTGTATCGCGCCGAGAACCTGACGGTTTCCACCACGATTGCCACTGGCACCAAGGATGCGATTACCCGCGTGGCCAGCGGCGCCAGCGACGTGGCGCTCGCCGATATCAACGCCCTGGTGCGCTACCGCGACGCGGCCGATGCGATTCCCGTCAAGGCGGTATTCGTACTGCTCAACAAGGCGCCCTACGCCATCGTCGCCCGCAAGAGCCGCGGCGTCACCTCGCTCGGCAGCCTGGAGGGCAAGACGATCGGCGTCGCCGAGGGCGATCTCGCGATCCGGCTGTGGCCGGCGCTGGCGCGCCGCAACGGCATCAAGGCCGCGCAGGTGAAGCAGGAAAAAATCAGCGCCGCGGTGCGCGAGCCGATGCTCTCGGCCGGCCAGGTCGATGCCGTCACCGGCTTTTCCTTCCTGTCGGCGGTGAACCTGCGCGACCGCGGCGTGCCCGCCGACGATCTCGCGGTGTTTCGCTTCAGCGACTATGGCAGCGCCGCCTATGGCCTGGCCCTGATCGTCAATGCGAAATTCGCGGCGGAGAAGCCGGAGGCCGTGAAAGGCTTCCTGCGCGCCGTCGCCGCCGGCACCCAACTGGCGATCACCGACCCGGCGAGAGCGATCGACGACGTCATTTCCCGGATGGAAGGTGGCGCGCGCGACCTCGAGCTGGCGCGGTTGCGGATTGCCATCCACGACAACATTCTGACCGACGAGGTCCGGCGCGACGGCCTGGGCGGCATCGACGCCATGCGGTTCGAGGCATCGCTGGACGAGATCGCCGAGGATTTTACCTTTCGCAAGCGGCCGTCTCCAGCCGACATCTTCGACGACTCGTTTCTGCCGGTCGCGATCGGTCGCAAGATCAACTGAACAACGTCGCCGGACGGCTGTATTCCAGCGCCGATCCCTGCTTAAAATGGTAGCCGCGGATCATTCCGTTCGCGTCGCCATGAGTGTTCACCCATGATCCGTCTCTACACCCGCGTGCTGGAAGCGCTCGGTCGCGAAAAGCGCCTCGGCTGGCTTCTTGCCGCCGCCAATTTGCTGCTGGCCTGCGCGCAATTCGCCGAGCCGGTGCTGTTCGGCCGCATCATCGACGTGCTGTCGAGCAATCTTTCCACCGGTGCGTTACAGGCCGAGGCGGCGTCGCCATGGCCACTGCTCGGCGCCTGGGTCGGATTCGGGTTGTTCACCATCATCTGCGGCGCCGTCGTGGCACTGCATTCCGATCGCCTCGCCCACCGTCAGCGCCAGGCTGTGCTCACCGACTACTTCGAACACATCATGCAGCTACCGCTGACCTATCATACCGGCACCCATTCCGGACGGTTGATGAAGGTGATGCTGAACGGCACGGATGCATTGTGGCGGCTGTGGCTGGGATTTTTCCGCGAGCATTTTGCCGCGATTGCCAGTCTGCTCGTCCTGCTGCCGATGTCGCTGTACATCAACTGGCGGCTGGCCGGCCTGCTGGCGATCCTGTGCATCGTGTTCACGGTTCTGACGACGCTGGTGGTGCGCAAGACCTCCGGCATGCAAAGCGAAGTGGAGGAGCATTACGGCGACCTGTCCGCGCGTGCTTCCGACGCGCTCGGCAATGTCGCGCTGGTACAGAGTTTCACGCGCGTCGACGCCGAGGTGCAGGGCCTGCGCGGCGTCGCCGGCCAACTGCTGGCGGCGCAGATCCCGGTGCTGTCATGGTGGGCGCTGGTGTCGGTCATGACGCGGGCCTCGACCACCATCACCATCCTGGCGATCTTCACCGTCGGCATCGCGCTGAACCAGCAGGGTCTGACCTCGGTCGGCGAGATCGTGATGTTCGTCTCGTTCGCCACCATGTTGATCCAGCGTCTCGAACAGGTCGTCGCCTTCATCAACGGCGTGTTCATGGAGGCGCCGAAGTTGCGCGAATTCTTCAACGTGCTGGACGCCGTGCCGGCGGTGCGCGACCGCATTGATGCCATCGATCCCGGCCGGCTGCAGGGCATGGTCGAGTTCACCGACGTGTCGTTCTCCTATGACGGCAAGCGGCCGGCGATCCAGGACCTCTCCTTCGTGGCCCTGCCCGGCCAGACCATCGCGCTGGTCGGCGCCACCGGCGCCGGCAAGTCGACGGCGATCGCGCTGCTGCACCGGGCCTTCGATCCGCAATCCGGCTTCATTCGCATCGATGGCATGGATGTTCGTGGCCTGACCTTGTCGGGCCTGCGCCGGAACATCGGCGTCGTGTTCCAGGAGGCCTTGCTGTTCAACCGCTCGATCGCCGACAATCTTCGCGTCGGCAAGCCGGACGCCACGGATGAAGAATTGCGGGTTGCCGCCGGCCGCGCCCAGGCGCTCGACTTCATCGACCGCAGCGAACATGGCTTCGAGACCAATGCCGGCGAGCGCGGCCGCATGTTGTCCGGCGGTGAACGGCAACGGCTCTCGATTGCCCGCGCGCTGCTGAAGGATCCGCCAATCCTGATTCTCGACGAGGCGACTTCCGCGCTCGACGCGGTGACCGAGGCGAAGCTGAACGTTGCTCTCGATGAAGTGATGAAGGGGCGCACCACCTTCGTCATCGCGCACCGGCTCTCCACCATCCGCAACGCCACGCGCATCCTGGTATTCGAGAATGGCCGCGTGATCGAAAGCGGAACGTTCGATGAACTTGTTACCCAGGGCGGCCATTTCGCCGAGCTCGCCCGCGCGCAGTTCATGGTGCAGGAGACCGCGCGCGCCAGCATGTCCGTGCAGGGAGATAGCGTGGTTCCCTGAGCCGCGGGTGGCCAGTCGAAATTCGGCCCCTTTAAGCGCCGAATCAGGGCGTCAACCACTGTTCTGATGCTTGCAGCCGGTATAGGTTTGCGGCGTCACCATGCCATGGCGACTGGTATGAAAGCCCCGAACCACACATTTCAGGATTGCTGCGCGCCATGCCCGGGCAACGCGGACGATCTGCAAAGGACCGGAATCGGATAGTGTATTTTTCCTTCGCCTCACGTCGCCTGCTGTCATGGAATGCCATCGTTTTTGCCGCCGGTTTGGCTATCGCCGCCATCGCGCCGCGTGCCGCCAGCGCCGAGGCGCTGCTCGTCGTTGAAGTGGAGTCCGGCAAGGTACTGCAGGCCGAGAACGCGACCTATCCGTGGTATCCGGCCTCCGTCACGAAGCTGATGACAGCCTATGTGGTGTTGAAGGCGGTCAAGGAACGCCGCGTCAGCCTCGAAACGCTGGTGACGGTGTCGCCGACGGCGGCGGCGCAGGCGCCGTCCAAGATGGGCTTCAAGGCCGGCACCCAGCTGACCATCGAAAATGCCATGACCATGATGATGGTCAAGTCGGCCAACGACATGGCCGCGGTACTGGCGGAAGGCATTGGCGGTTCGATCGACGGGTTTTCGGAACAGATGAATGCCAACGCGGCCCGGCTCGGCATGACGCAGACGCATTACGTCAACCCGAACGGTCTGCCTGCGGACGGACACGTGACATCGGCTCGCGATCTCGCGATCCTGGCCCGCGCCATCATTCACGATCTGCCGGAATACGAATATTTCGTCCACATCCCGTCGATGAAGTTCGGCCGCCGGGTGACGCAGAATTTCAACCGGCTGATCGGCCGCTACCCTGGCGCCGACGGCATGAAGACGGGTTTCATCTGCGCCTCCGGCTACAATCTGGTGGCCACCGCGACCCGCAACGGTAAGCGGCTGATCGCCGTCGTGCTGGGTTCGTCGTCCGGCCAGGCCCGCGCCGTCAAGGCCGCCCAACTGCTGGAGCGCGGCTTTTCCAACAACAACAATCTGACCTGGTTGCGCCCGGCGCTCGGGACCGTCGACAGCCTGGTACCAATCGACGCCGCGCCGCCGAACCTGCGCGATGAGATGTGCGGCCCGAAACGCAAGCGACCCGCCAGCGACGCCGACGAGGAAACCGTCGCCAGCGGAGAATCCGGCGCGGAGAATGCCATGACCTTCTTCACCGCCGGACTGCAGCCGCCGACGTTGCGACCGCTCGACATGATCGCCGCCGCGCCGGCGCCGTCCGAGCCCGTGATCGTCTATCTCGGACCGAAGAAGACCGGCGCCGACCTGATCGCCGCCAATGCGGTGGAAGAGGCCAAGCAGACGCCAAAGGCCCGGGTCAAGAAGACAACGCGTGCCGCGGCCAAGAAGCCCGAAGCCGGCGCAGACGCGGCCGACGCCAAGCCGGCAGCCACTAAGCCTGCGGCGAAACCACCCGCGACCAGGCCGGCAGCCACAGCCGCAAAGCCCGCGCTCAAGCCCGCCGCGGCAACCTCCACGACGGCCGTCAAACCAGCAGCGACCCCGGCCAAACCGAAGGCAGCCGTCAGGCCGACGCCCAAGGACGCCACCGGTGAAGCGAAGCCGGCGCCTTCGACACCGCGGACCTAGACTTTCGTCGACAGCCGCGCGCCGGCCAAGACCGATGACATTTCGTCCGTCGCGATGCTGCGGCGCGCCTTGCTATCGCTGGCTGATTTGTCCGATACTCCCGCGAAACAACAACGCTTGGGGAGAATGAGCCATGGAGCGGATCTGGCTTAAACAATATCCGGCCGGCGTGCCTGCCGACATCGACGTGGCCCTGTATCCGTCGCTGGTCGACCTGCTGGAAGAGAGCTTTGCCAGGTTTCGCGACCGCAAGGCCTTCATCTGCATGGACAAGTCGATCACCTATCGCGAACTCGACGAGATGTCGCTGGCGCTCGGCGCCTATCTGCAAAGCAAGGGCCTCGCCCGCGGCGCGCGCGTCGCCATCATGATGCCCAATGTGCTGCAGCACCCCGTAGCGACCTCCGCCGTGCTGCGTGCCGGCTACGCCGTGGTCAACGTCAATCCGCTATACACGCCCCGCGAACTTGAGCACCAGCTCAGGGATTCCGGCGCCGAGGCGATCATCGTACTGGAGAATTTTGCCCATACCGTGCAGCAGGTGGTGGCCAAGACTTCGCTGAAGCACGTGATCGTCGGCAGCATGGGCGACATGCTCGGCCTCAAGGGCGTGATCGTCAATCTGGTGGTCCGCCGCATCAAGAAGATGGTGCCGGCGTGGTCCCTGCCCGGCTCGGTGTCGTTCAACGACGCGCTCGCGGCCGGCCGCGGCCTGAGATTCAGCAAGCCCTTGATCGGCCCCAACGACGTCGCCTTCCTGCAATATACTGGCGGCACCACCGGGCTTTCCAAGGGCGCGACCCTGCTCCATCGCAACATTCTCGCCAATGTGCTGCAGAACGACGCCTGGCTGCAGCCGGCGCTGCGCAAGCCGCCACATGTCGAGCAACTCTTCATCGTCTGCGCGCTGCCGCTATATCACATCTTCGCGCTGACGGCCTGCTTCCTGCTCGGGATGCGCGCCGGCGGCGTCAATTTGCTGATCCCCAACCCGCGCGACATGGCCGGCTTCGTCAAGGAGCTGATGAAGTATCAGGTCAATGATTTCCCGGCCGTCAACACGCTGTATAATGGCCTGCTCAACACGCCCGGCTTCGACCAGGTCGATTTCTCCAAGCTGAAGATTTCGAATGGCGGCGGCATGGCGGTGCAGAAGGCGGTCGCCGAAAAGTGGCTCAAGACTACCGGATGCTCGATTTCGGAAGGCTATGGCCTGTCGGAAACCTCGCCGACGCTGACCTGCAACCCGGCCGACATCGACCAGTTCAACGGCACCATCGGCGTGCCGGTGCCCTCGACCTACATTTCGATCCGCGACGACGAGGGCAACGAGGTGCCGCTCGGCGAGCCCGGCGAGATCTGCGCCAAGGGCCCGCAGATCATGTCCGGCTACTGGAACCGGCCGGCGGACACGGCGCAGGTGATGACGCCTGACGGCTTTTTCCGCACCGGCGACATTGGCATCATGACGGCGGACGGTTTCACCCGCATCGTCGACCGCAAGAAGGACATGATCAACGTCTCCGGCTTCAACGTCTATCCCAACGAAATCGAGGACGTCATCGCCGGCCATCCCGGCGTGCTGGAATGCGCCGTCATCGGCGTCGTCGATGCCCGGACCAGCGAGGCCGTGAAAGCCTTTGTGGTCCGCAAGGATTCCAGCCTCTCGGCGGAGGACCTGATCACGTTCTGCGGCACCCAGTTGACCAACTACAAGGTGCCGAAGCAGATCGAATTCCGCTCCTCGCTGCCGAAAACCAATGTCGGCAAAATTTTGCGACGTGAGCTCCGCGACGAGAAACAGACCGACGCGGCGGCGTGAGCTCCGACTCCTAGGGCGGGCAAAGGCGCCGTTGCGCCGTGCCCACCGCCACGCCTGATGGTGGGCACGCGCCGCCGCGCCTCGCGCGACGTCGCTTTGCCCACCCTGCGATATCCCCGCCCGCGTCAATTTCCTTCGTTCATAAAAATGGTCTAAGAAACCTTCGCAAATTTAACGGAGAGATCGACGATGACCATCAAAGTTGGCGACAAGCTGCCCGAGGCCAAGCTGCGCGTGATGACCGAGGAAGGTCTCGCCGTGAAGACCACCGACGACGTGTTCAAGGGCAAGAAGGTCGCGCTGTTCGCGGTCCCCGGCGCCTATACCGGCACCTGCCACAAGATGCATCTGCCGAGCATCTTCCTCAACGCCTATGCCATGAAGGACAAGGGCGTCGACAGCATCGCGGTGATCTCGGTCAACGACGCCTTCGTGATGAACGCCTGGAAGAAGGACACCGACCTGCGCGACGAGGCCACCTTCCTCGCCGACGGCAACGCCGAATTCACCAAGGCGATCGGCATGGAACTGGACGGCTCCGGCAACGGCCTCGGCATCCGCTCGCACCGCTACTCGATGCTGGTGGAAGACGGCGTCGTCACCAAGTTCAACCTCGAGCCAAACCCCGGCAAGGTCGAGGTGTCCGGCGGCGACACGCTGCTCGGTCAGCTATAAAAAAAACGGCCCGTTTCCCGGACGCGGTGCGGCATTCTTCATGCCGCTCCGCAGAGCCGGGATCCCGGTATTCGTCAAGAAACCGGGACCCCGGATCAGCAGCGCACCACGTCGCGAGCGCGACGCGTTGCGCAGCATCCGGGGAACGTACCTGCTTACTTCTT
This sequence comes from Tardiphaga sp., assembly GCF_025356345.1. Lineage (GTDB taxonomy): Bacteria > Pseudomonadota > Alphaproteobacteria > Rhizobiales > Xanthobacteraceae > Tardiphaga. The sequence goes on along the minus strand of NZ_JANXTC010000187.1, from coordinate 1,155 downwards.
GTTCCTGTTCTCGATCAGACCATCCCGAGACAACTGATCGGCACGCTCGTTCTCGGCATGGCCAGCGTGGCCCTTGACCCAGTGCCAGCGGATCTCGTGGGTATGCAGCGCGGCATCGAGCCGCTCCCACAGATCGACATTCTTCACCGGCTTCCGGTCGGCGGTCTTCCAGCCGTTCTTCTTCCAGCCGTGAATCCAGCTGGTGATGCCATTGCGCAAATACTGGCTGTCGGTGTGCAGATCGACGCTGCACGGCTTCTTCAGCGCTTCCAGCGCCGCGATCGCCGCCATCAGCTCCATCCGGTTATTGGTGGTGTGCGCCTCACCGCCCTTCAATTCCTTTTCGGCATCGCCGAATTTCAGAATCGCGCCCCAGCCGCCGGGACCGGGATTGCCGGAACAGGCGCCGTCAGTGTGGATCAGAACCGGTGTCATGCGCGCAGCCCCTGAACTTCGACGCCGTAATCGGCCATGCCCTTCACCGACTGATGAAACCGCAGCTTGCGGACATATTCCAGTGGATCCTTCGGCTGCACCAGCGCACCGGGTGGCACGTTGAGCAGATCGACCAGTCGCGTCAGCAGGAAGCGCAGCGCGGCTCCCCGCGCCAGCAACGGCAGCGCATTCTGCTCGGCATCGGACAGTTTTCGCTCGCGGCCATAGGCCGACAGAAACGCCCGCGCCTTGGTGACGTTGAAGGAATGATCAGGCTCGAAGCACCAGGCGTTGAGGCAGATCGCCACATCATAGGCGAACATGTCGTTGCAGCCGAAATAGAAATCGATCAGGCCGGAGAGTTCGTCACCCAGAAACAGCACGTTGTCGGGAAACGCATCGGCATGGATCACGCCGCTCGGCAGATCCTTCGGCCAGCGGCCTTCGAGGTAGTTCAGTTCGGAGGCCAGAAATTCGCGCAGACCCGGCTGCACATCGTTGGCCCGCGCGGCCGCGGCGGCGAACAGCGGCCGCCAGCCCGACACCGACAGCGCGTTCGGACGGCTCATGGAAAAATCCTGGCCGGCCAGATGCATCTTGGCCAGCGTCTGGCCGATCCCGGTGCAATGCGCGGCAGTCGGCTTGCGCGGCCACACGCCCTCGAGAAAGTCGATGATCGCCGCCGGCCGACCGGCCAGCGTGCCGAGCATGGTGCCGTCG
>NZ_JANXTC010000161.1:0-16622 GCF_025356345.1 Tardiphaga sp. | reverse complement strand
GATGCAACGGATTTTGCACGACGTCGCGGACCGGGCCGATCTCGGCGATGCGGCCGGAATACATCACGGCGACGCGGTCGGAGGTTTCGGCGATCACGCCCATGTCATGGGTGACCAGCATCACCGCGGTGCCATGGTCGCGGCCGAGCCGCTTGATCAGCGCGATGATCTGCGCCTGCACGGAGACATCGAGCGCGGTGGTTGGCTCGTCGGCGATGATCAGCTCGGGTTCGGCGCAGATCGCCAGCGCGATCACGACGCGCTGCCGCATGCCGCCGGAGAATTCGTGCGGATAGGCGTCGATACGCTTTTCAGGGGCGGGGATGCCGACCTCGGCGAGCAGGTCGATGGCGCGTTTGCGCGCCGCGGTTTCGTTGAGGTTGAGGTGGGTGCGGATGGTCTCCACCAGCTGGTCGCCGATCTTGTAGAGCGGGTTGAGGCTGGTCAGCGGGTCCTGGAAGATCATGCCGATCCGCTTGCCGCGAATCTGGCGCATCTGGTCCGGCGGGAGGTTGTCGATGCGCAGGCCGGACAGATAGATCTCGCCGCCGGCAATGCGGCCGGGCGGGTCGATCAGCCCGATCGCCGCCAGCCCGGTGACGGATTTGCCGGCGCCGGATTCGCCAACCACGCCGAGCACCTCGCCCTTGGCGATGTCGAAGGAAACGCCGTCGATGGCGCGCAACACGCCGCGGCGGTTGGCGAATTCGACGCGCAGGTCGCGGACGGAGAGGACAGGTTCGCTCATTGCAATTTCGGGTTCAAGGCGTCGCGCAGCCAGTCGCCAAGCAGGTTGATGGACAGGATCAGCGAGGCCAGCGCGATGCCCGGGAAGGCCACCACCCACCATTCGCCGGAGAACAGATAATTATTGCCGATCCGGATCAGCGTCCCCAGCGACGGCATGGTGTCCGGCATGCCGGAGCCGAGAAACGACAAAGTCGCCTCGGTGATGATGGCGAGCGCGAGGTTGATGGTGGCGATCACCAGGATCGGCCCCATCGTGTTCGGCAGAATATGGCGGATCATGATGACCCGCGCGGGAAGACCGATCAGCTGGGCCGCGGCGACATAGTCGCGGTTTTTTTCCACCATCACCGAGCCGCGCACGGTGCGGGCATATTGCACCCAGAAGCTCAGCCCGATCGCGACCACCAGCACCAGCAGCGTGGTGGTGGCATCGAGGTGGTTGCCGAGCGCCGATTTGACGACGCCGTCGATCAGCAGCGCGATCAGGATCGCCGGAAAGGTCAGCTGGACGTCGGCGATGCGCATGATCAGGCTGTCGACCCAGCCGCCGACATAGCCGGCGATCAGGCCAAGCCCGATGCCGAGCACGGCGGCGAAGCCGACGCCGAGAATGCCGACCGTCAGCGAAATCCGCATGCCGTAGAGAATCGCGGAAAACACGTCGCGGCCCTGTTCGTCGGTGCCGAGCAGGAACGGTCGTTGCCCCTCCGCGGTCCACAGCGGCGAGATCCGCGAATTGATCAGTTCGAGCTGGCGCGGATCGAACGGATCCTGCACCACGAACAGCGGCGCGAACACCGCCAGCAAAAGCAGCACCGCGACGATGAAGCCGGCCACCATGGTCAGCTTCGAGCGCCGGAACGAATAGAAGATGTCACTGTCGATGGCGCGGGCGAACAGCGAGGGCGAGGCGGGGCGATTGCTCATGCGGCGCGCCCGACGGTGGCGCGCAGGCGCGGATCGACAATGGTGTAGAGGATGTCGACGATCATGTTGATGGTGACGAAAATCAATGACACCACCAGCAGATAGGCCGCCATGATCGGAATATCGACATTCTGCACCGCCTGCACGAACAGCAATCCCATCCCGGGCCATTGAAACACCGTCTCGGTAATGATCGCGAAAGCGATCACCGATCCGAATTGCAGTCCGGCCACGGTGATCACCGGCACCAGCGTGTTCTTCAGCGCGTGGCCGAAATGGATCGCGCGGGTGCTGAGACCGCGGGCGCGGGCGAAGCGGATGTAATCGGTGCGCAGCACCTCGAGCATTTCGGCGCGCACCAGCCGCATGATCAGTGTCATCTGGAACAGGCCGAGCGTGATCGACGGCATGATCAGCGCCTTGAGTCCGGAGACGGTGAGCAGGCCGGTGGTCCACCAGCCGAATTTCACCACCTCGCCGCGGCCGAACGACGGCAGCCAGCCGAGGATGACCGCGAACAGATAGATCAGCAGGATGCCGATCAGGAAGGTCGGCAACGAGATGCCGATCAGCGACACCGCCTGCAGCACCTTGGCGAAGAACGAATCCCGCCGCAGCGCTGAGTAGATCCCCATCAATATGCCGAATCCCATCGCCAGCACGGTGGCGCAGGTGGCGAGTTCCAGCGTCGCCGGCATGCGCTCCTTCAGCAGCGCCGAGACCGGCTGGCGAAACTGGTAGGACACCCCGAACTTGAACTGCGCGGCATCGATGAAATACCGCGCGAACTGGACCACGACGGGATCGTCGAGGCCGAGCGATTGGCGGATCTCGGCGCGCTGCGCGGCGGAGGTGTCGAGCGCCACCATCTGGTTCACGGGATCGCCGGCGAAGCGAAACATCGCGAAAGAGATGATGCCGACGGCGATCATGACGCCCACGGATTGCAGGGCTCGGCGCAAAATGAAAGCGAGCATGGCGTCCCTTCGCTTTCGCAAGGATTTTTAAGAATTTGCCCGTCATTGCGAGGAGCCGTTGCGACGAAGCAATCCAGCCTTTGCTTGCGGCCTTCTGGATTGCCGCCTCGCTTCGCTAAGGGGAAAGCCGATTGGCTTTCCCTGACCTCGCAATGACGGCTGTTGGGTGCGGCGCCTTTAAGCCGCCTATTCCGACTTCACGAACCAGTAGGGCAGCACCTGGTTGTCGGCGCGCTGCACCACCTTGAGCTTCTTGGAAACGCCCCAAGCCAGCGCCTGCTGGTGCAGCGGAATGTAGGCGAAATCCTTGTTGCTGATCTCGAACGCCGCCTTGATCAGCAGATCGCGCTTGCTGGGGTCGGTTTCCTGCAGCACCTTGTCGGCGGCCGCATCGAATTCCTTGTTGCAATAGCCGCCGACATTGGTGAGGCCGCGCGAGCTGTTCGGATTATCCCGGCACCCCATGATGTCGTACATCACATTGTGCGAGTCCGCCGTCGAGGGCGTCCAGCCGAGCAGATAGAACGGGGTGTTGTAATTGCCGGATTTGAAGATCTTGGCGAAATACAGCGCCTTCGGCTGCGCGATCAGCGTCACCTTGACGCCGACCCGGGCCAGCATGCCGACCACGGCCTGGCAGATCGCGGCGTCGTTGACGTAGCGGTCGTTCGGGCAGTCCATGCTGAGTTCGAAGCCATCGGGATAGCCGGCTTCGGTGAGCAGCTTCTTGGCGCCGTCCGGATCATATTTCGGGCGGGTGAAGTCGCCGGACAGCTTGAACAGCTGCGGCGCGATCATCAGCGCGGAGGGCGTCGACAGCCCGCGCATCACGCGGGTCTTGATCAGTTCGATGTCGATTGCCTTGTAGAACGCTTCGCGAACGCGGATGTCCTTGAAGGGGTTCTTGCCCTTGATGTTGGAGTTCAGCAATTCGTCGCGCACCTGGTCCATGCCGAGGAAGATGGTGCGCAGCTCCGGGCCGTTCATGACGGTGGCATTGGCGCTGGAATTGACCCGACCGATGTCCTGGATCGGCACCGGCTCCATCATGTCGATCTCGCCGGACAGCAGCGCGGCGACGCGGGTGGCGTCGGAGGAGATCGGTGTGAAGATGATTTCCTTCAGATTATGCTCGGGCTTGCGCCACCAGTTCGGATTGACCTTGAACACGGTCTTGACGCCCGGCTGGTGGCTTTCGATGCTGAAAGCGCCGGTGCCATTGGCATGCAGCGAGGCGTAGCTGGGGGTGGTCGCGGCGGCCGGCGTCGGCGCCACGGCGTTGTTCTCTTCCGCCCACTTCTTGTCCATGATGTACCAGACGTCCCACTGGGAAATCAGGATCGGATTGGGCGCGGTCAGCACGAAGTCCACGGTATGATCGTCGATCTTGATGATCTTGGTGTCGTTCGCCACCATGGTGGCGAAATCCGACCCCTTGGCGCGGACGCGATCGGCGGAAAACAGCACATCATCGGCGGTGAAGGGGTCGCCGTTCTGAAACTTGACGTTCTTGCGCAGATGGAAGCGCCAGCGGGTCGGCTCCGGGGTTTCCCAGCTTTCGGCGAGGCCCGGAATGGTTGACAGATCCTTGTCGCGCGCGACGAGGCCCTCATAGACCTGGCCATGATGCGCGATCGTGGTGCTTTCCCGCAGCGTATAGGGGTCGAGCGACTTGAGATCGCCTTGGTTGGCGTAACGTAATGTCTGCGCCGAGGCCGGGGTAAGGGTAATGGCAATCAACGATGCGAAGGCAGCAAGGCAGGTCTGGCGAATCGACATCTCGTAACGCTCTCCATTGCGGTTATCGTCGGACAGCCGCGACGTTTGCATTGTTGGCGGAGTCTGTCCGCAGCGCAAGCTCGATTTACCGGCGGTGTCAGCCGCAAAACGCGGCAGATGGCGCAAACATTGCTTACAGCCGTTTGCGCGTCGTGGCCGCGCATCCTACCGTCACCGCAAGGCGCTAACAGAATCGCCAGGACGGTCAATTTTTCGGAGTACCTATGGGCGAACTTAAGGCGGATGTGCTTGTGCTTGGCGCGGGCATGGTCGGTGTTTCGGCGGCGTTGCATCTGCAGGCGCGTGGCCGCAACGTCGTGCTGATCGACAAGCATGAGCGGGCCGGCGAGGAAACCAGCTATGGCAATGCCGGGCTGATCGAATGCGCCTCGGTGTTTCCCTACATGTTCCCGCGCGACTTCAGCCAATTGTTGAAATATGCGCTGAACCGCTCGCCGGACGTGCATTATCATCTCGATGCGCTGCCCGGTTTCCTGCCGTGGATGATGCGTTATTTCCTGAATTCGTCGCCGGCCGGGGCGTTGCGCAGCGCGATGGCGGCTCTGCCGCTGATCCAGCGCAGCCTGTCTGAACACGAGGCGCTGATCGAGGAGGCCGGCGTGCCGGACCTGCTGCGGCGGACTGGCTGGATCAAGCTGTTTCGCGCCGAGACCAGCCTGGCCAAGGGCATCCGGGAACTGGAGCGTGACCGCGCCTACGGCGTCACCGGCGATGTGCTTGATGCCGCCGCGATCGCCGTGCGCGAGCCGAATCTGTCCGGCGATTTCGCCGGCGCCATCCATTGGCCGGCGCCCGGTTTCATTCCCGATCCCGGCGGTCTGGCGAAGGCCTATGCCGCGCTGTTCCTCCGCAAGGGCGGCCGTTTCATCGCCGCCGATGCGCGTACGCTGGTGCAGGGCGATGGCGGCTGGCGCGTCGCCGGGCCGAACGGCGCGCTGGTCGGGCGCGACGTCGTGGTCGCGCTGGGGCCATGGTCGGACCAGATTTTTCGCCCGCTTGGCTATGACATTCCGCTCAGGACCAAGCGTGGCTATCATTTGCATCTGGCGCCGTCGGGCAATGCCGTGCTGCATCATCCGGTGCTGGATTCGGACCGTGGCTATCTGCTGGCGCCGATGAATCGCGGCATCCGGCTGACCACCGGCGCCGAATTCGCCCGCCGCGATGCACCACCGACGCCGGTGCAGATCGAGCGCACGCTGCCGATGGCCCGCGCCATGTTTCCGCTCGGCGATCCGATCGAAAGCCAGCCATGGATGGGCTCGCGGCCCTGCCTGCCGGACATGCTGCCGGTGATCAGCCGGGCGCCGCGCCACAAGGGCCTGTGGTTCGATTTCGGCCACCAGCACCATGGTCTGACGCTCGGTCCGGTCAGCGGTCGATTGCTCGCGGACATGATTACCGGGCAGTCGCCGTTCACCGATCCCAAGGCGTTTTCGGTCGAACGGTTCGGCTGACCGACGCCCCGTCGAATTCACTTCGCTTGCATCGAACAGTCGACAGCGGCGATACTGCCGCTGTTTCGCCATCTATCATAACAGGCGAAATCGATTGAGGAGCGTTCGATGAAAGTATCTGTTGTCGTGGACTGTTCGCCCGAGGAGGCGCGCGCCTTCTTCGGTCTTCCCGACGTGCAGCCGATGCAGGCGGCGATCATGGAGCAGATGCAGGGAAAGATGATGGCCAACATCGACAAATTCTCCCCGGAATCCATCATGCAGAGCTGGTTCAGCTTCGATCCCAAGATGGGCGAGCGCTTTCAGGAAATGTTCGTCAACATGGCCGGGATGGCCACCGGGCGGATGCCGGAAAAGAAGTAGCGAGCGCGCCGATGATCGAGATGCCGCCGCTTCGCTACGCGCAGGTCAACGGCATCCGCATCGGCTATTATGATGCGGGGCCGGCCAGCGATGCGCCGCCGATGGTGCTGTGCCATGGCTGGCCCGAACTGGCATTTTCCTGGCGCCACCAGATCAAGGCGCTGGCCGAGTCCGGCATCCGCGTCATCGCTCCGGACCAGCGCGGCTACGGCGCTACCGACCGTCCCGACAGCGTCGAGGACTACGATATCGAGCATCTGACCGGCGACCTCGTCGGCCTGCTCGATCATCTCAAGATCGACCGGGCGATCTTCGTCGGTCACGACTGGGGCGGCTTCATCGTCTGGCAGATGCCGTTGCGATATCTCGATCGCGTCGCCGGTGTGGTCGGAATCAACACCCCGCATAGCGACCGCGCGCCGGTCGACCCGCTGCAGATCTACCGCAAGCGGTTCGGCGAGCAGATGTATATCGTCCAGTTTCAGGATCCGGCGCGCGAGCCGGACCGCATCTTCGCCGCCGATGTCGGCAAGACCTTTGACTTTTTCATGCGCAAGCCGATGTCGCGGCAGCCTCAGCCAGCCACACCGCACGAAACATCGACCGCGGGCATCGGCGCGGCGGCGACAACCAATCTGGCATTTCCGCAAATGGTCGCCGGCTACGATCCGGCCCGTGACCGGCGGCCGAACATCCTGTCGGAAGATGAGAAGCAGGTGTTCGTCGAGGCCTTCGAACGATCCGGCTTCACCGGCGGCATCAACTGGTATCGCAACATGACGCGGAACTGGGAGCGCAGCCTCGGCCTCGATCACATCGTTCGGGTTCCGTCGCTGATGATCATGGCCGAGAACGACCCGGTGCTGCCGCCGTCGGCCGCCGACGGGATGGAAAGGCTGATCCCGGATCTGGAAAAATATCTGGTCAGGAACAGCGGCCACTGGACGCAGCAGGAGCAGCCGGACGAAGTCAGCGCGAGGCTGCTCGAATGGCGCCGGCGACGGTTTGGCTGATGGCCCGCGCGCCATGGGCATGCCTGGCGATCGCGTCGACGATGCCGCTCCACATCGAGATCGGGATCGCGTGGCCCATGCGCTCGATCATCAGCAGCCTGGCGCCGGGGATGGAAGCCGCGGTGTCGCGGCCGGCATCGGGATGCACCAGTGGGTCGACGCTGCCATGGATCACCAGCGTCGGCGCCGTCACCGACTTCAGGCGCTTCTTGCGGCTTCCCGAAGCCAGGATGGCGCGGAGCTGGCGGCCGACGCCTTCGGGATGCAGGCCGCGGGCATAGGTGCGTTCGGCGCGGTCGAGATCGCGCGCCTCGTCGTCGGGGAAGCTGCCGACGCGCAGGAACAGCCAGGTCTGCTTGAACCGCTCAATGAACGCGTCATAGCCCGACGGCTGCGGCTGCAGCAGCATCGCGGCGACGGCGCGGCTCGGCTGCGGCAGCGAGGGATGTCCGGTGGTCGACATGATCGAGGTCAGCGATCGTACCCGCTCGGGATAGGTGATCGCGATCTCCTGCGCGATCATGCCACCCATCGACGCGCCGACGATATGCGCCGAGCGGATGTGCAGGACTTCGAGCAGCGCGACCGCGTCGGTCGCCATGTCGGCGAGCTTGTATGGGGCGGCGACCGGGGTGCCGAAATAGCGCAGCTTCGCCACCTCGAACAAAGTCAGCGGCTTGCCGCCGCTCATCTTGCTGGACAGGCCGATGTCGCGGTTGTCGAAACGGATCACGCGGTAGCCGTGTGCCGCCAGCGCCTTGCAGAATTCGTCGTCCCAATGGATCATCTGGGCACCGAGCCCCATGATCATCAGCATCGGCTCGGCTCTGTCGTCGCCGAACACGTCGTAGCAAATCTCGATACCATTGGCGCGCACCAGCCGCGGCGGCTGGTATGTGGACGATGATAGGACGGGATTTGCAGCGTGGTGGGTCATGTCAATCATATGACACGAACTTCACAGATTGCGGAAGCCACAACTCTGTCATCGCCCGAGCAAATCGCCGCAGCGCTTAACGGGAGCTTGCCGGCGGATTGTGACGGTCCGATTGTGACACGGCGATTGTGACAATGGAACCTGGGTCCTGTTTTGATCGGCGCGCTAAAATGTTTATCGCCGTCATGGCGAGGTTAGGGAAAGCCAATTGGCTTTCCTCTTAGCCCTTGCGACGAAGCCATCCAGTCTTTGCTTGTGGCTCTCTGCATTGCCGCGTCGCGGAGTTTATCATCGGGCCGGCGAAGCTGGACCCGGTGGCTCCCAGCAAGAAACTTGTCCCGAACGCGGCGCCATGCGCCTCCGCGGGAGGCGTCAGGCGCCGCGGAGCCGGGACCGCCAGAAACGCCGTCGCCTGATACGGTCCCGGCCCGGCGGAGCGGCATGCCGGCGATGCAAGGGCATCGCCTGAGAATGCCGCAGCGCGTCCGGGACACGAGTCCTATCTTTCATATCTCAGGATCGGCCGAAAGGCCGGTGCCGAACTCGCAATGACGGCCGTGAGTGATGAGCATTATTCATATAGGGCGGGCTTCAGTTCACCTGCCGCTCGCGGCCTTCCCAATAGGGGTCGCGCAGGTGTCGTCGCAAAATCTTGCCGGAGGCATTGCGGGGTAGGGCGGCGATGAAGTCGATCGTCTTCGGCGTCTTGAAGCCGGCGATGCGCTGTCGCGTGAAGCCGATCAGCTCGGTGGCGCTGAGGCACTTGCCGGGCTTCAGCACCACCATGGCCTTCACCGCCTCGCCCCAGACCTCATCGGGCACGCCGACCACCGCGACCTCGGCGACATCCGGGTGATCGCAGATCGCGCTCTCCACTTCGGCCGGATAGATGTTCTCGCCGCCGGAAATGATCATGTCCTTGATGCGGTCGTGAATATACAGATAGCCGTCGGCGTCGAGATAGCCGGCGTCTCCCGTGCGCAGCCAGTTGTCGGCGTCGAGCGTGCGCGCGGTGGCGTCCGGCAGATTCCAGTAGCCCACCATGTTCGAGCCTGAGCGCGTGGCGATCTCGCCGACTTCGCCGACCGGCAGCGGCTGGTTGTTGGCATCGAGGATGGCGATCTCGACGCCCGGGAGCGCCTTGCCGGCGGAGCGGATGCAGGCGCGGTCCGCGACGTGGTCTTCCGGTGCCAGCACCACGATGGTGCCGGTGGTCTCGGTCATGCCGTACATCTGCACGAAGCCGCAGCCGAACACCGCGATGCATTCCTTCAGCAGCGCCGCCGGAATCGGCGAGGCGCCATAGAGGATGTAGCGCAGCCTGGAAAAATCCATCTCGCGCGCGCGCGGCTGCCGCACGATGAACTGCATCGCCGCCGGCACCAGGAACAGTTTCGAGATGCCGAAGCGTTCAAAGAAATCCAGTACCTTGGTCGGGTCGAACTCCCGCGCGATCACGCTCTTGGCGCCATGATACAGGCCGTAGACCGCCCAGCCGACGCCGCCGATATGAAAGATCGGCATCGCCACCAGCGAGACATCGTCCTCGGTCCATTTGTTCCAGTCCGGCGTGTCCTGCTCGGCGATCCGCAGCAGCGACAGGAAATTGTCGTGCGACAGCATGGCGCCCTTCGGCTTGCCGGTGGTACCGGAGGTGTAGAGCTGGATCGCGACCTCGTTCTTGCCGAGCGGTGTGTCGGGGTCCCGGTCATTTTGCGCGTCGCGCCAGCTTCGAAAATCCTGCCACTCGGAGGCGCCGCCTTCGGTGGTCATGAAGAAGCGCACGCCGGGGAGCTGCGACTGCAGGTCGCGAACCTGCTCGACGAATTCCGGGCCGACGAACAGGATCGCCGCCTTGCAGTCCTCGACGATGAAGGCGATCTCGGGCCCGGCCAGCCGCCAGTTCACCGGCGCCATCACGATGCCGGCCTTGATGGCGCCGAACAGCAATTCGATGAAGACGTCGCTGTTCTTGCCGAGATAGGCGACGCGCTCGTGGCGCTGCACGCCGAGCGCCATGAGGCCATTGGCGACGGCATTGCTGTGACGGTCGAGCGTGCGAAAACTGGTGCTGTGCCCCTCGAACACCAGCGCCGTGGCATCGCCGCGGATCTGCCCCTGCAGGCGCAGCACATCTGCCAGCGTCGCCGCCTCTGAAACGGACATGGATTTCCCCCTGCGTTTTATTAGTTGGGGGAGAGTGTGATGTTGATAGTTGGGAATGACAAGCCGGATCGACGGCGGGTGTCCCGGATGCGGTGCAGCATTCTTATGCTGCTCCGCGGAGCCGGGATCCCGGTTATTGCTTCCGTCACCGGGGCCCCGGATCAGCAGCGCACCACGTCGCAAACGCGACGCGTTGCGCAGCATCCGGGGAATGGGTTCACCCCCGAGCCGCTCTGTCCTTGTCGTTCTGCGCCTTGATGCTGTCGCGGGCCTGGGTCCAGTCGGCGTCGGACCAGTCGCGCAGCTGATAGAAATTGCCGCCCATCGCCAGCGCCTGGCCGCCGTCCATGGCGATGGTCTCGCCATTGATCCAGTCGCAGCCGCCGGAGATCAGGAACACCGCGAGGTTCTGCAATTCCTCCATCTTGCCGACCCGACCCATCGGGTTCTGCGCCTTGGTGCGGGCGCCGGCCTCGTCACCGGGTTTTATCCGTTTGCTCATGCCCTCGGTGGGAATTTCGCCCGGCGCAATCGTATTCAACCGGATGCCATAGCGGCCCCATTCGGTGGCCAGCGACATCGTCATGGCGTGGATCGCCGATTTGCTCATCGTCGACGGCACCACATAGGGGCTACCATTGCGCACCCAGGTGACGGTGATCGACACCACATTGCCGGGGGTGTGGCCGGCGATCCATCGTTTGCCGACCGCATGCGTCACATAGAAGGTGCCGTGCATCACGATGTTGGCGACGGCGTCGAAGCCGCGCGGCGTCAGGTCCTGGGTGCGGGCGATGAAATTGCCGGCGGCGTTGTTGATCAGGTCGGTGAGCGGGCGATCGACAAAAATGCCCTCGATCATCGCATCCACCGCGGCGGCGTCGGCGATGTTGACGCCATGGCTGGTGACCTTGCCGCCATACAGGTCCATCAGCTCGGTGGCGGTCTCGTCGCAGACGCCCTTGCGGCGACCGCAGATATGCACCTCGGCGCCGAGTTCGAGGAAACGCGCCGCCATCGATTTGCCGAGGCCGGTGCCGCCCCCCGTCACCAGAATGTTTCGCCCTGCGAGAAGCTGCGGATTGAACATGGCTGTTTCCTGCTTTAAGAGGAGGCTTCCGGGTTAGTTAGTTGATTGACTAAACCGGACAAGGCGCGGCTGTAAAGCGGCGCGCCATAAAAAATTGAGGGAGGAAACACCGATGGAGGACCGCGTTTCGGTATCCATTTCGCACGGCGTTGCCGATGTCCGTCTGGTCCGCGCCGACAAGATGAATGCGCTGGATGTGGCGATGTTCGAGGCGCTGGTGGCCACCTCGGACCGGCTCAGCCGCGAAAAGGGGCTTCGCGCGGTGGTGCTGTCGGGCGAGGGCAGGGCGTTTTGCGCTGGCCTCGACATGGGGCGATTTGCTGCCATGAAGGAGCACGGCGGCGAGGGCATCCCCGGCGCGCCGAAGCGCGACCTCGCGGCCCGCACCCATGGCCTCGCCAATCATTCCCAGCAGGCGGTATGGGGGTTTCGACAATTGCCGGTGCCCGTCATCGCCGCGGTCCACGGCGTCGCGTTCGGCGGCGGCTTCCAGCTGGCGCTCGGCGCCGACATCCGGCTGCTGGCGCCGGACGCGCGGATGTCGATCATGGAAATCAAATGGGGGCTGGTGCCGGACATGGCGGGCACCCCGATCCTGGCCTCCCTGGTGCGCGACGATATTTTGCGCGAGCTCACCTATACCGGGCGGATCTTCTCGGCGCAGGAAGCGCTGGGCTACGGCCTCGCCACCCGCATCGTCGATGATCCCCGCGCCGAGGCGCTGGCGATGGCGCGCGAGATCGCTGGCAAGAATCCGCAAGCGATCCGCGCCGCCAAGCGCCTGCTCAACAATCTGGCCGCCGACCCCGGCCCGGCGCTGCTGGCGGAATCGGTCGAGCAGGCGGCGCTGATGGGCCAGCCCAACCAGCTCGAGGCCGTCCGCGCCACGATCGAGAAGCGCGCGCCGAACTTCGTGGATCTGTGATCGTTCGCTGAACTGAGGTGCTCCGGCCTCTCCCCGTCATTGCGAGGAGCCAACGGGTCCGGCTTCGTCGGCCCGATGATAAACTCCGCGACGCGGCAATCCAGATGGCCGCGAACTCCGCAAAGACTGGATTGCTTCGTCGCAAGGGCTAAGGGGAAAGCCAATTGGCTTTCCCTGACCTCGCAATGACGAGGGGGCTATCGAAAATCAAGAATAACAATTCCGGAAACGCTCCATGACCACTTTGTTCAACGGCATCATCAGCGGACCGCGCCGTCGCAGCTTTAATGACGTTACCGAGCGCGCCACGCGGATCGCCGGCGGGCTGCGGCGGCTTGGCGTCAAGCCGGGCGACAGCGTCTGCGTGTTGATGCGCAACGATATCGCGTTTCTGGAAGCCGCCTATGCGGTGATGCAGCTCGGCGCCTATGCGGTGCCGGTGAACTGGCACTTCAAGCCGGAAGAAATCACCTATGTGATCCAGGATTCCGGCAGTCGCATCGTGATCGGCCATGCCGATATGCTGCATCAACTGCGCGAGGCGATTCCGCCGGGTGTCACCACCCTCAGCGTGGCGCCGCCGCCGGAAATCCTCGCCAATTACAGGATCGATGCCGCGCATCTCGAAGCCCCCGACACTGCCATCGACCTGGAATCCTGGCTGGTCGAACAGGCGCCCTATGCCGGGCCGGCGCTGCCGCAGCCCTCCAACATGATCTACACCTCGGGCACTACCGGGCATCCCAAGGGCGTCCGTCGCAACATGCCGACGCCGGAGCAGATGGTGTCCATCGACCAGATGCGGGCGCGGGTCTATGGCCTGAAGCCGGGCGCGCGGGCGCTGTTGCCGGGACCATTGTATCACTCCGCGCCAAATGCGTTCGGGCTGCGCGCCGGCCGGCTCGGCGGCGCGCTGGTGCTGATGCCGCGCTTCGAGCCGGAGGAGTTCCTGCGCATCATCCAGGATGAAAGGATCGATACCGTCTTCATGGTGCCGACGATGTTCATCCGGCTGATGAAACTGCCCGCGGAAGTACGCGATAAATATGATGTTTCGTCGCTGCGCCACGTCATCCATGCGGCCGCGCCGTGCCCGGCCGACGTGAAGCGCGCGATGATCGACTGGTGGGGCCCGGTGATCTTCGAATTCTATGGCTCGACCGAGTCCGGCGCCGTCACCTTCGCCAGTTCCGAGGATGCGCTGAAGAAGCCGGGCACGGTCGGCAAGATCGCCCCGGGCGCCGAATTGCGCTTCCTCGACGATGACGGGAAAATCCTGCCGCAAGGCGAGATCGGCGAGATCTATTCGCGTATCGCCGGCAATCCGGATTTCACCTATCACAACAAGCCGGACAAGCGCGGCGAGATCGACCGCGACGGCTTCATCACCTCCGGCGATGTCGGCTATATCGATGCCGACGGCTATGTCTTCATCTGCGACCGCAAGCGCGACATGGTGATTTCCGGCGGCGTCAACATCTACCCCGCCGAAATTGAAGCCGCGCTGCACGGCGTGGCCGGCGTGCATGATTGCGCGGTGTTCGGCATTCCCGACGAGGAGTTCGGCGAAGCGCTGATGGCGGTGATCGAGCCGCAGCCCGGCGTGGTGCTCGATCTCGCTTTGGTGCGGCTGCAATTGAAAAAGGCGCTGGCCGATTACAAGGTGCCGAAGCGGATCGAGATCCAGTCGAACCTGCCGCGTGAAGACTCCGGCAAGATCTTCAAGCGCCGGCTGCGCGATCCCTATTGGGCGAAGGCCGGGCGGGTGATCTAGGCACAGCCGCCGTTCCCCGGACGCGGCGCACTGCTCCGCCTCCCAGCGGCGTGCCGCACCGCGTCCGGGAAATGACAAGCCCGTATCTTGGCCTTGCGTGCAGTGCAAAAACTTGCGACTCAAGGGAGCCGGTAACTTTCTGGAGTATGCGCGTGTCAGCCCTGACCCTGCCATCCGACCATGAGACTGCCGTCAACCGCGGCGACGATGCCGCGGCCCTCGAAGCCGATGCGCGGCTGCGCGAGGACATCAGGCTGCTCGGCCGCATCCTCGGCGACACCGTCCGCGACCAGGAAGGCGAAGGCGTGTTCGACCTGGTCGAGCGCATACGCCAGACCTCGATCCGCTTTCACCGCGACGAGGACCTGCCGGCGCGGCGCGAACTCGAGACCATCCTCGACGGCATGTCGACCGCCGAGACGGTGCGGATCGTCCGCGCCTTCAGTTATTTTTCCCATCTCGCCAATATCGCCGAGGACCAGAACAACATCCGCCGGATGCGCGCGCAGCGCGCCGGTGGCGCGCCGTCATCCGACACCCTGGCCGGCGCCATCGCCCGCGCCCATGACGCCGGCATCGACGCGCCGGCGTTGCGAAAATTCTTCGGCACGGCGCTGGTGTCGCCGGTGCTGACCGCGCATCCCACCGAGGTCCGCCGCAAGAGCACCATCGACCGCGAAATGGAGATCGCCGCTCTGCTCGATCGGCGCGAGCGCATGCAGCTCACCGCGGAGGAGGTCGAGGCGTCCGAGGAGCAGCTGCGCCGCGCCGTGGTGACGCTGTGGCAGACCAATCTGCTGCGCCGGACAAAACTCACCGTGCTCGACGAGGTCGCCAACGGGCTGTCGTTCTACGACTACACTTTTTTGCGCGAAGTGCCCCGGCTGCATTACGCGCTGGAAGACAGGCTAAATGGCGACGGCTCCGAGGAGGAGCTGGCACCGTTCCTGCGCATGGGCAGCTGGATCGGCGGCGACCGCGACGGCAATCCGTTCGTCACCGCCGAGGTGATGCGCGGCACCCTGGCGTTGCAGAGCGCGCGGGTGATGAATTTCTATCTCGATGAGTTGCATGTCCTGGGCTCTGAACTGTCGCTCGCCGCCCATCTCGCCGACGTCTCGGATGAATTGCGAGCGCTGGCGCAGCGCTCGCCCGATACTTCGCCGCACCGCGCCGGCGAACCCTACCGGCTGGCGGTGTCCGGGATCTATGCCCGGCTGGCAACCACCGCGCACGCGCTGGGTGTCGAAGCCCGGCGCCATCCGGTCGGCGTTGCGGCTGCCTATGGCACCGCGCTGGAGTTCAAGGCCGATCTCAACGTGCTGCATCGCTCGCTGGTGTCCAACAATTCGAAAGTGATCGCGCGTGGTCGGCTGCGGGTGATCCGCCGTGCGGTGGATTGCTTCGGGTTCTATCTCGCCAGCCTCGATATCCGGCAGAACTCCGCGGTGCACGAGCGCACCATCGCCGAACTGATCGATGCCGCGATGCCTGGCACGTCCTATCTCGCACTCGGCGAGGACGCGCGCATCGCGCTGCTGACCGGCGAACTCCGCAACACCCGGCCGCTGACCTCGCCATTCGTGAAATACAGCGACGAGACGCTGGGCGAGCTGGCGCTGTTCCGCGAAGCGGCGGTGGCCCATGCCCGGTTCGGCGCGCGGGTGATCCCCCATTGCATCATCTCCATGTGCAAGGGCGTCTCCGACATGCTGGAGGTGGCGATCCTGCTCAAGGAGGTCGGCCTGGTCGACTCCGCCGGCCGCAGCTCGATCCACGTCGTGCCGCTATTCGAGACCATCGAGGATTTGCAGGCGTCGTCGGCGATCATGGACCGGCTGTTCTCGCTGCACGACTACCGCCGTCTGGTGGATAGTCGCGGCGGCGTGCAGGAGGTCATGCTCGGCTATTCCGACAGCAACAAGGACGGCGGTTTTGTCACGTCCGGTTGGGAACTGTACAAGGCCGAGATTGGCCTGATCGATGTGTTCGAGCGCCATCACATCCGCATGCGGTTGTTTCACGGCCGCGGCGGTTCGGTCGGGCGCGGCGGTGGCCCGAGCTATGACGCCATCCTGGCGCAGCCCGGCGGCGCCGTGGACGGCCAGATTCGCATCACCGAGCAGGGCGAGATCATATCGAGCAAATATTCCAACGCCGAGGTCGGCCGCAACAATCTGGAAATCCTTGCCGCCGCGACGCTGGAAGCGAGCCTGCTGGCGCCCAAGCACAGCGCGCCGTCGGACGCATATCTGGAGGCGATGGAGCAGCTCTCGGCGCTGGCCTTCAAGGCGTACCGTAATCTCGTCTACGAGACCGACGGCTTTGTCGACTATTTCTGGGAATCGACTGTCATCACCGAGATCGCGACGCTCAACATCGGCAGCCGCCCGGCGTCGCGCAAGAAGACCCGCGCCATCGATGACCTGCGCGCGATTCCCTG
>NZ_JANXTC010000149.1:0-2956 GCF_025356345.1 Tardiphaga sp. | reverse complement strand
TTCGGCAATTGTTGCCTCACCAATAGGCGCCCGAGCAACCAGTGGGGTACAAATGTCCGACGAGAAGAAACCAGGCCTAGACTCGCCACTCCGGCGAAAATTGCTGATGGGGATGGCCGCGCTGCCGGCCATGACCATGCTGCCGCGCCCGTCTTTCGCGCAGTCGCCCGCCACCTCGGCCGTCAACACCACCGGCCTGGCCGTTACCGACACCGAAGTCACCGTCGGCATCCTGCATTCCGCGACCGGCACGATGGCGATCTCGGAAACCGGCTCGATCGAAGCCGAGAAGCTGGCGATCGAGCAGATCAACGCCATGGGCGGCGTGCTCGGCCGCAAGATCAAGTTCATCCAGGAAGACGGTGCCTCGGACTGGCCGACCTTCGCCGAAAAGGCCAAGAAGCTGCTGGTAAACGACAAGGTCGCCGCCATCATGGGCTGCTGGACCTCAGCCTCGCGCAAGGCGGTGCTGCCGGTCGTCGAGCAGTATAATGGCATGCTGTATTACCCGACCTTCTATGAAGGCCTCGAGCAGTCCAAGAACGTGATCTATACCGGCCAGGAAGCCACCCAGCAGATCCTTGCCGGCATCAACTGGATCACCAAGGAGAAGGGTGCCAAGTCGTTTTACTTCATCGGCTCGGACTACATCTGGCCGCGCACTTCCAACAAGATCGCGCGCAAGCACATCGAGAACATGCTCAAGCTCAAGGTTGTGGGCGAAGAGTACTTCCCGCTCGGTCACACCCAGTTCAACTCGGTCATCAACAAGATCAAGCTGACCAAGCCGGACGTGATCTTCACCGACGTCGTCGGCGGCTCCAACGTTGCCTTCTACAAGCAGCTCAAGGCGGCCGGTATCGATCTCAACAAGCAGACGCTGCTGACCATCTCGGTCACCGAGGACGAGATCGACGGCATCGGCGGCGAGAACATCGCTGGCGCCTATGCCTGCATGAAGTACTTCCAGTCGCTCAAGAACGAAAATAACGCCAAGTTCGTGCCCGCCTTCCACAAGATGTGGGGTGAGAAGACCGTGATCGGCGACGTCACCCAGGCTGCGTATCTGGGGCCGTGGCTGTGGAAACTCACCGTCGAGAAGGCTGGCTCCTTCGACGTCGACAAGATCGCGGCGGCCTCGCCGGGGATCGAGTTCAAAGGCGCGCCGGAAGGCTACGTCCGGATCCATCCGAACCACCATCTGTGGTCCAAGACCCGCGTCGGCAAGGCCCGTCTCGATGGCCAGTTCGACGTGGTCTACGAGACCGCCGATCTGGTCGAGCCGGATCCGTTCCCCAAGGGCTACCAGTAAGAGCGCTACCAGCAAGAGCGCTACCAGCAGCTTCAGAGCTCCCTGCCGCGGACGACCTATCCGCGAAGACCTACCCCGCGTCGCTTGCGACGCGGGCCCTTTCCCCGACGGAGGATGAGCGATGTTCGGCGACTATTCGATTGGCGATCTCGGTGCCATTTTCGCGATGCAGGGCTTTGCCGGGCTGATCCTGTTTTCGGTCTACGTGCTGATGGCGCTGGGGCTGGCAATCATCTTCGGCCAGATGGGCGTTATCAACATGGCGCATGGCGAATTCATGATCCTTGGCGCCTACGTCACGTGGCTGACATCGAGCTTGTTCCAGACCTATTTGCCGTCGCTGTTCTCGGGCTACTTCTTCGTCGCCATGGTCCTGGCCTTCATCGCGTCCGGGGCGCTGGGAATGCTGGTGGAATGGGCGCTGATCCGGCATCTTTACAAGCGTCCGCTCGATACGCTGCTGGCAACCTGGGGCCTGAGCCTGATCCTGCAGCAGGCCTATCGCTCGATTTTTGGCGCCCACGAAGTCGGCGTCGAGCTGCCGCAGTGGATGATGGGCTCACAAAAGGTTACCGATACCATCGAAGTGCCGATCAACGGCATCTTCGTGATGTGCCTGACGCTGCTGATCACCATGGCGGTCGGCTGGATCATGTACAAATCGCGCTGGGGCCGCCAGGTCCGCGCCGTGGTCCAGAACCGCGTGATGGCGGGCGCCGTTGGCATCAATACCGAGCGGGTCGATTGCTACACGTTCGGACTCGGCTGCGGCATCGCCGGCATCGCCGGCTCCGCCTTCACCATGATCGGCTCGACCAGTCCGACCTCCGGCCAGCTTTACATCGTCGACACCTTTCTGGTCGTGGTGTTCGGCGGCGCCGCCAGCCTGGTGGGCACCATCGCCTCGGCCTTCACCATCTCGCAGGCGCAGTCGACGATGGAATTTTTCATGTCGGGATCGATGGCCAAGGTGCTCACACTGCTCGCCATTGTCGGCATCCTGATGCTGCGTCCGCAGGGGCTCTTCGCCCTCAAGGTCCGCAAGTAACAATCACAAGGGGCTCACGCCATGTCCGACAATGCACGCCTCGTGAATCGGTCCGAGTTCCTCGGTATTTTGGCGCTCGCGATCCTTCTCGTGGTGATCCTGCCGCTATGCCTCGACGTGTTCCGGCTCAATTTGGTCGCAAAATACCTGACCTACGCGTTTGTCGCCGTCGGGCTGGTAATTTGCTGGGGCTATGGCGGCATTCTCAGCCTCGGGCAGGGCGTGTTCTTCGGCCTCGGCGGTTACTGCATGGCGATGTTCCTCAAGCTGGAGGCTTCCAGCCCGGAGAACACCAAGATCCAGTCGACCCCCGGCATTCCGGATTTCATGGACTGGAACCAGATCACCGAACTGCCGCTGTTCTGGAAACCGTTTCACAGCCTGACCTTCACGGTGATCGCCATCATTGTGGTGCCGGCCTTCTTCGCCTTCATCATCGGCGCGGCGATGTTCAAGCGCCGCGTCGGCGGCACTTATTTCGCCATCATCACCCAGGCGGTCGCGGCGATCCTCACCATCCTGATCGTCGGCCAGCAGGGCTACACCGGCGGCATCAACGGCATGACCGATTTGCGCACGATGAACGGCTGGGACAT
>NZ_JANXTC010000133.1:0-11646 GCF_025356345.1 Tardiphaga sp. | reverse complement strand
CCCGAACGGGGCCGGCAAGAGCACACTGGTCAATTGCTTGTCCGGCGCATTGAGCCCCGACCAGGGTTCGATAATACTGAACGGGGAGATGCTCAACGGGCTGACCGCCCACCAGCGCGCCCGTCGGGGGCTGACACGCAGCTTTCAGCTGCCCCGCCCATTCAAGAGCATGAGCGTGTTGCAAAACATTCTGGTGCCGATCATTTACGCGCGGCAGGGGCGCGGCGGACCGGTGTTCCAGTCTGCCGGCGCAGAGATCGAAGCACGCGAGATCCTCGTTGCCATCGGCTTGGCAAGCAAGGCAAGCGCACCCGTCATCTCACTGACGCAGGTGGAGATGCGCAAGCTCGAGCTGGCGCGCGCGATGGCCGCGAAACCGAAACTGCTGCTGTCGGACGAAGCGATGGCCGGCTTGTCCGACAGCGAAGTCGATGAAATTCTCGCATTGCTGTTCGAGATCAATCGCGGCGGCGTAGCGATCGTGATGATCGAACATATTATCAAGGCGGTGACAGCGTTCTCGCAACGGATTGTCGTGTTGGTCGCCGGCGAGAAGATCGCAGACGGTCAGCCGCGGGACGTGATGCGGCTCCCGGAAGTCGAGAGGGCCTATCTTGGAGAATAGTTTACGGGTCACAGCGATAGACGCCGGATATGGACGCAATCGTGTGCTGTCTTCGGTATCGCTTACGCTCAATCCCGGTGAGACGGTCGTGCTGTTGGGCACCAATGGCAACGGCAAGAGCACGTTGATCAATTGCATCGCCGGTCTGTTGCGTCCGCAGCGTGGTGAGATCGTCGCAACGATGGATGGGCAGGACCACGTCCTTGTTGGCAAATCTGCTGACGACATCGCCAGGCTTGGGATCAGTCTGGTGCCAGAGGGCCGGCGGCTGTTTCCGCGCATGACCGTCAAAGAGAATCTCATGCTCGGCGCCAATCGCAAAGATGCGCGTGGGGCGATCGAGGATAATCTCGCCTACTGTTTCGACGCCTTTCCGGTGTTGAAGGAGCGTCCGAAGCAACTGGCCGGCAGCATGAGCGGCGGAGAGCAGCAGATGCTGGCTTTGGCGCGGGCGCTGATGTCATCGCCGAAAATCCTGCTGATCGACGAGCCGTCGGTCGGACTGGCGCCGATCTACGTGGCGCGCATGATCGATAAGATCCAGGAGCTGAAGGAGCGCTTTCGGCTGACCATTCTGATGGCCGAACAGAATTTTCGCCAGGCCAGCCGCATTGCGGATCGCGGATATGTGCTGGTGCACGGAAGCATTGTGTTCGAGGGCGCAAGCCGTGCCGATCTAATAGACAACGACATTGTCAGAAAGCTTTATCTCGGTCTGTGAGCCGTGGTTAAGCAGGTGATTATGGTTGCGCGTATGTGCGTTTACGCTGTCCCGGGTTGAGCCCCTGAGATCGCATTGCCGCTGACCGCGATTGCGGCAAAGCCTTCCTTGAAATCAATCGACGAGCGTTTGTGAGGTGACATGGCGGCATTCTTTCCCCCTCCAACTGCTCTTGATCCGGAGATGATCGCAGCCGGCGCGCTCCTGAGGACTGAAGGTCTTGTCGCGCTTGATCCACGGACGTCTGCTCTTGCAGACGTTCGCGTCGTGCAGGATCGCATTGGCGCGTATCTTTCCAACAAGGTCGCGCGCGTCGCCATCGAACGGGATCTGGTGATTCCTGGGCTTGATCGGGACATTCCATGTCGCTTTTACGCCCCGAAGTCGGCCAAACCGCTGCCGCTTCTCATTTATTTTCATGGCGGCGGCTTTATCTATGGGCGCGCTCAAGGCTGGGACGGCCTGATGCGCGATCTGGTTCAGCAGACCGGTATTGCCGTCCTCAACGTAGATTACTGCCGGGCCCCAGAGCATCAATTCCCAGCGGGTATAACGGAGGCGGTGATCGTCATTAATCATGTGAGCCGTACGGGTTCAGAATGGGGCATCAACGTCACTCGACTGGCAGCAGGCGGCGACTCGGCCGGTGCCAACCTCGCACTGGTTGCCGAGATGATCCGGCGTGACCGCGGCGAAGCAGCCCTCCGCTTCCTCTTGTTATTTTACGGCGTCTTTTCCAGCGATACCGCCAGCGCCAGTTGGGTCGGGCTCGGCTCGGGCGCCTATGGATTGTCGCAAAGCCAGATGGAGTGGATCTGGAGCAATTATCTGGAGACGCCGAACCAGCGCGACGACTGGCGCTCGACGCCGCTTTCGGGCGACCTGACGCGCTTGCCGCCAGTGCATCAGGCAATTGGCGCACTCGACCCCTTGTTGGATGACGCCCACGCGACGAAGCGGCGCTTGGACGTGGCAGGCGTCAAGAACAATCTTTTGATCTATCCCGGTGTCAACCACGGCTTCATCCGTTTTAATCGCATGGTCGGCATAGCGCAGCGCGCTGTGGATGATGCTGCGGCCGCATTACGCAGTGCACTTATGATCGAATGAAATCCGACCTGAGCTCGACTTTGTACAAAATTCCTCGGGAATTTGGATTTGTTGATGGCGCAGATATGCGGCGTCCAGCCAAAATAGTGCGTTCGGCGCTCTCGTTTTCCATCATCTGACCGCGGTGATTCAATTCGCCACAGTCTCCTGCCTTGCCTCTTTCGTGTGATCGGATTTGAACCCATTGAGTGAGCATCCGGTGAGCTCCGCGGGCGCTGCCTAAGCATGACCGCAGTCAGAAGGCGGCCCGAGGGAGTTGCTAGATGGGTGCAAGATACCGTCGGTCTCGATGGTCTTCAGAGCCTCAGCCAGCGACAGGATTGTGTCCCAACGCGTCGTGTAGCTTCTTGATTGTGCATTGGCTCCGAACTTTCACCCCTATCGGAACTCAACCGTGACCCCGGCATACAGCTGATTTCCATCGCAGTGTCAGGGACATCGAGCGGCACGGGCGGGGTCAACCATGGAAGCCTATCGGGGGTCAAATGGCGCGCCTATTCACAATAATCCCATCGTCGGGCTGCCCGCAGTGGCAACCTGACCAGCCCGGCCGTAGCCGACAATCGTGGTGGCCATTAAGAAGCTACACAACGCGCTGGGGTACGATCGGGCCGCAGTCATGAACGTCCGTTCAAACCACGATTACGAGCTTTCGGCACAATCCCGGTAAGTGCCGGTAATACTTGGTCGGAGTGGCAGGATTTGAACCTGCGACCCCTGCGTCCCGAACGCAGTGCTCTACCGGGCTGAGCCACACTCCGACAAGTGGCCGGTGTATAGCCTTGGGTTTCGCATCCTGCAAGAACCCCGTTACAAGAACCGCGCTGAAAGGATGCCAGACGATGCCCGTGCTGACTACCCGCCTGACCGATGCCGGCGCCGCGAGCGTGGCGGAAGCCGCCGCGTGCCTGCGCGGCGGCGGGCTGGTCGCGTTTCCGACCGAAACCGTCTACGGGCTGGGCGCCGATGCCGGCAATGCCGCCGCCATTGCCCGGCTTTACGCCGCCAAGGGGCGGCCGGCGTTCAACCCGCTGATCGCCCATGTCGGCGATGCCGACGCCGCGCAGCGAATCGCGCGCTTCGACGCGCCGGCGCGGGCGCTGGCCGAGGCGTTCTGGCCGGGGCCGCTGACGCTGGTGCTGCCAAAACTCGCCGGCTGCCCGGTGGCCGACCTCGCCACCGCGGGGCTCGACACCGTGGCGTTGCGGGTTCCCGCGCATCCGGTGGCGCTGGCGCTGCTGCGCGGCTTCGGCGGCGCCGTGGTGGCGCCGTCGGCCAATCGGTCCGGCCACGTCTCGCCGACCTGCGCGGCCCATGTCGAGGCCGATCTCGACGGCCGCATCGATATGATTGTCGATGGCGGGGCGGTCGCGGTCGGCGTCGAATCCACCATTATCGGCTGTTTCGGGCAGCCGATTCTGCTGCGGCCGGGCGGGCTGCCGCGCGAGGCGATCGAGCGGCTGCTCGGACGGCCGCTGCTGCTGCCCGTGGAGGAGCCTTCCAGCGCCACCCGGCAGCCGCTGGCGCCCGGCATGCTGGAATCGCATTACGCGCCGCGCACGCCGGTGCGGCTGCGGGCCACCGGGCTACGCCCCGGCGAGGCATTGCTGGCGTTCGGGCCGACCGCCCTGCCCGGCCAGGCGAATGCCGCGGCGGTGCTGAATCTGTCCGAATCCGGCGATCTGGCCGAAGCCGCGACCAACCTTTTCGGCTATCTTCGCGCGCTCGACGCCGCCGGCGCGACCGCCATCGCGGTGATGCCGGTGCCGCCCCACGGCCTCGGCGAAGCCATCAACGACCGCTTGCGCCGCGCGGCCGCATGACCATCTCATCCGGAACTGATTCCAGCATCCATTCCACGGCAAGACCAAGAGAAGCACGGGAAACCGCATGAACATCGCCCAGCCAATGCCGGCCACGTTGTCGCCCGACACCATCGCCCGCTTCCGCGGCATCGTCGGCGACAAATATGCCGTGACCGACCAGGCCGACGTGCACCCATATGTCACCGAGGACCGCAATTTGTTCTTCGGCACCTCGCCTTTGGTGCTGCGGCCGGGCTCGACCGCCGAGGTCGCGGCGATCTGCCGGCTGGCCACCGAGACCCGCACCGCGCTGGTGCCGCAGGGCGGCAATACCGGGCTGGTCGGCGGCCAGACGCCCTATGGCGGCGAAGTGGTGCTGTCGATGCGGCGGCTCGACAAGGTTCGCGACATCGACACCGAATCCAACACCATGACGGTCGAAGCCGGCCTGATCCTGCAGAATGCGCAGGCGCGCGCCGCCGAGGTCGACCGGCTGTTTCCGCTGTCGCTGGGCTCGGAAGGCAGCTGCACCATCGGCGGCAACCTCTCCAGCAATGCCGGCGGCACCACCGCGCTGGCCTATGGCGTGGCGCGCGAAATGGCGCTGGGCCTCGAAGTGGTGCTGGCCGACGGCCGCATCCTCAACGGCCTGTCGAAGCTGAAGAAGGACAATACCGGCTATGATCTGCGCAATCTGTTCATCGGCGCCGAGGGCACGCTCGGCATCATCACCGCCGCGACGCTGAAACTGTTTCCGAAGCCGCGCGGCATCGAGACCGCCTTTGTCGGGCTGCGATCGCCGGAAGCAGCGCTGAAGCTGCTGCAGATCTCGCGCGAGGAAGCCGCCGGCCAGTTGACCTCCTTCGAGCTGATCGCCGACATCGCGGTGGACTTTTCCGTGCGCCATGGCCAGGGCATCCGCGATCCGCTCGCCAGCAAGCACCCGTGGTATGTGCTGATGGAATTGTCGTCGTCGCGCGAGGAGAGCCAGGGCGCGCTGGAGAAGATCCTCGAGCGCGGCTTCGAGGATGGCATCGTCGACGACGCGGTGATCGCCGCCAATATCAGCCAGCGCACGGCGTTCTGGAAGCTGCGCGAGGAAATCTCGCCGGCGCAGAAGCCGGAAGGCGGCTCGATCAAGCACGACGTCTCGGTGCCGGTCGCCGCGGTGCCGGCCTTCATCGCCGAGGCCAATGCCGCGGTGCTGAGGCTGATGCCCGGCGCGCGCCCGGTGCCGTTCGGCCATCTCGGCGACGGCAACATCCATTACAACGTCACCCAGCCCAGCGATGGCAGCAAGGACGATTTCCTGGCGCGCTGGCACGAGGTCAACGCGGTGGTGTTCGAGGTGGTGCTGCGGATGGGCGGCTCGATCTCGGCCGAGCATGGCATCGGCCAGCTCAAGGCGGCGGATCTGCCGTCGGTCAAGGACCCGGTGGCGATCGAGCTGATGCGCGGCTTCAAGGCGATGCTCGACCCGCTGAACATTCTCAACCCGGGCAAAGTGCTGCTGCCGCTGAAGTGAGTCGGATGTTGAAGATCGCACCGATCGAGGATGCCGACGTCGCGGCGGTGATCGCGCTGTGGCAGCGCGCCGGCTCGACGCGGCCCTGGAATGATCCCGCCGCCGACATCGGCTTTGCGCGCCGGAGTGACAATGCCGAGATCCTGATCGGCCGCGACGGCGCTGCCGTGGTGTCTTCGGTGATGGTCGGCCATCACGGCCATCGCGGCTGGGTGTATTACGTCGCCACCGATCCGGATCACCGCCACAAGGGATATGGTCGCGCCATCATGCAGGCGGCGGAAGGCTGGCTGCGCGCACGCGGCGTCGAGAAGCTGCAACTGATGGTACGCGCCGACAATACGCAGGTGCAGGCGTTTTATGAATCGCTCGGCTTCGGCGAGCAGAAGCGCATCACCTATGCGAAGTGGCTGGATGGTCGCGAACCGACGCCGTGAAGATATTGTCGTTCCGGGGCGCGAGCGACGAAAGCCGCGGGCGAACCCGGAACCTCGAGCCGATGGCGCGCTGCACATCTCCGGATTCCGGGT
Organism: Tardiphaga sp.; assembly: GCF_025356345.1. GTDB lineage: Bacteria > Pseudomonadota > Alphaproteobacteria > Rhizobiales > Xanthobacteraceae > Tardiphaga. The sequence goes on along the minus strand of NZ_JANXTC010000133.1, from coordinate 5,330 downwards.
CCGCAGCAGCCGGCTCCGCCGTCTGCGGCATCCCGCAATGACGGCACATAGCTCTCAGAACAACGACCCCTGCCCGTCATCGCCCGACGCCACAATCTTCCGCGCCGTCGTCTTCTTCGCAGGCCTCGCCGCCTCCGCCGCCGCCATTTCATCTTCCGTGATCGGCAGGATCAGTTGTGCGTCGTCATTGGCGACCTTGTTGACCGCGGCCGACACCGGATGCCAGGCGAAAGCGCCATCCCGTGGCGCGGCGAGCAGCGTCATCACATCCGACGCGTCGTCGGCGCTGCAATCCAGCCAGCGCGCAACATCTTCCGGTGCGATGGTGACGGGGACGCGATGGTGCAGCACCGACATGCCGGTGCTGGCGGCCGCGGTGATGATGGCCACGGTGTCGAGTTCCTCGCCATTCGGGCCCATCCAGGTTTCCGCCAGGCCGGCGAAGCCGATCGGTCCGCGATCGCAAGGATGGATAAAATACGGCTGTTTCCGTTCACCCGAATTTTGCCATTCGTAATAGCCGTCCGCGGGAATCAGACAGCGCCGGCGTCGGATCGCATTCTTGAAAGCCGGTTTTTCCCGCACCGTCTCGGCGCGCGCATTGATGATCAGCGTGAACTGGCGCGGATCCTTGACCCAGGACGGCAGCAGCCCCCAGCGCATCAACCGAAAATGCCTTTTTCCATTTTCTACAATTACAACGGGAACCGGTTGTGTCGGCGCAACATTGTAACGAGCAGGGAAATTCGGCTGCTCAATATAGCCGAATACCTTTCGTAGCGCCTCGGGCGCCGACGTGATGACGAACCTTCCGCACATTCGCTATCCAGCACCAAATCTGTTCAGCCGCCTTTAACCCGATACGTCCCAAAGTACCACCAATGACGATGACGGCCCTCAGACCAGCGGACCACGCGCACCACCCGACATTCGCGGGGGCTCACCCCGTTGCGTCCGCGGCCGAGCTGATGGCTGCGAATATCAATCCGCGCACCGGACTGGCCACAGATTATCTGAACCACTTCAACGAAGCCATCATGCTGCTCGAGTTGATCCCGGACATGCCGGACTGTTATGAACTGTTCCTGGAATGGGAACCGCTGAGCTATGCCGAGCACTTCATCAAATCGAATTTCAAGGCACGGGATCTGGCGATCGCCTCCTACAATTCCGCGGCTCCGCAGTTGCGCGCCGAATTGGACCGCGCGGTCGATACAATGACGTTGATCCTGACGGCGGTGGGCGATGCGATGCGCAAGGTGCACCAGGATTCGACCCGCGCCACGCTGGCGGAGCAGGCATCAGACTGGATCAAACCGCTGCTGGTGGTTGCCGGCGGCCTGATCAATGGCAAGGATCAGGAAACCAGCGTCGACGCCATCATGGCGAACGAGTCGGCATGACCGACGTCCCCCTGGTCACGCCGATACGTCCGCAACTCGCGGTCAGCGCCTCGATCTTCCGCGACGGCAAGGTGCTGCTGGTGCAGCGGGCCTATGCGCCGGCGCAAGGCTCCTGGTCGGTGCCCGGCGGCCGGGTCGAGTTCGGCGAGCCGCTGCACGCGGCACTGGCGCGCGAGGTGATGGAGGAAACCGGGCTGCGGATCGCCATTCTCGGCCTCGCCGGCTGGCGTGAGGTGCTGCCGGCCAGCTCCGGCGGCCGGCATTTCGTGGTGATGTCGTTCGCGGCGCGCTGGGCGGCCGGGGAGCCGATCTTGAACGATGAATGCGCTGATTTCGCATGGCTGCCGCCCGACGCACTCGGCCCGCGCACGCTGACGCCGGGGTTGCAGGAAATCATCGACGCCGCGCGCGTGCTGGTCGAAGCCTGACGCCGCGGCCTTGCGTCCAATGCCCTGAAACGGCATATCAACCGGGTTGCTGGACCCATCATGCCCAAGCCATTTTTCGCCGCTTTGATGATCGCGCTGACCCTCGGCCTCGGCTCCGCCCGGGCGCAGGACGCGGCTGCGCCGTTTGATGGCGAGTTGCAGCGGATGTCCGAGATTCTCGGTACGCTGCATTATCTGCGTGGCATCTGCGGCAGCAATGAAGGCGCCAAATGGCGCAACGAGATGCAGGCGCTGGTCGATGCCGAAACGCCGTCCGGCGACCGCCGGACGCGCATGATCGCCGGCTTCAACCGCGGCTATAATGGCTTCCAGCAGACCTATCGAACCTGTACCCCCGCCGCCGGCATCGCCATCCGCCGCTATATCGAGGAAGGCTCCAAGATTTCGCGCGACCTGACCGCCAGGTATGCGAACTGATGAGCCTGTTGCCCCCGAAATCACCCGCGGTCGACACCGTGTTCTTCGACCTCGACGGCACGCTGACCGACCCCAAGATCGGCATCACCCGTTCGATCCAGTATGCGCTGGCGAAATTCGATGTTCCGATTCCGACGCCGGACGAGTTGACCTGGTGCATCGGCCCGCCGCTGCACGCCAATTTCAAGGCGCTGCTCGGCTGCGGCGACAGCGACGCGGACCGCGCGATCGCGTTCTACCGCGAACGGTTCGGCGATATCGGGCTGTTCGAGAACGCGCTCTATGCCGGCGTTGAAGAGACGCTGACGGAAGTGGCCGCGCCCGGCCGCCGGCTGTTCGTCGCCACCAGCAAGCCGCATGTCTATGCCGACCGCATCATCGACCATTTCGGGCTGCGACGGCATTTTGAACGCGTGTTCGGCTCCGAGCTCGACGGCACCCGCGTTCACAAGACCGAGCTGCTGCGCTACGCGCTCGACGAGACCTCCACGGAATCCTCGCGCGCGATCATGATCGGCGACCGCCAGCACGACATCATCGGCGCCGCCAATAATGGCATCGGCACGATCGGCGTGCTGTACGGCTATGGAAGCCGCGCGGAACTGGTAGAAGCCGGCGCCGGGCAATTGTGCGCGACGCCGGGAGATATTCCGGGATGTTTCGATTCGGGTGCGATCCGTCAGGATTAGCGCCGCGTGTCCCGGACGCGGTGCGGCATTCTCATGCCGCTCCGCAGAGCCGGGATCCCGGTTGCTTCTGTGCCGGCAACCGGGACCCCGGCTCTGCGGCGCACAACGTCCCAAGCGGGACGCCGTGCGCCGCGTCCGGGGAACGTCCGCGCCTTGAACGACGTCAATGCTTCCCCGCGCCCATATAGCCGAACAGGAATCCGGCGACCTTGCGCTTCTGGATTTCCTCGCTGCCCTCGGTGATGCGGTAGCGGCGGTGATGGCGGTAGATGTGCTCGAACGGCTTGTGCCGTGAATAGCCCATGCCGCCATGCACCTGCATGGCGCGGTCGGCGGACTCGCAGCACAGCCGGTTAGCCCAGAAATTACACATCGAGACGCGATCCGACAATGTGTGCTCGACCTCGGCCTGGGTCAGGCTGTCCATTTCCCACGCCGTCTTGCGGATCAGCAGCCGCAGCATCTCCGCCTGCGTCGCCAGTTCGACCAGCGGCCACTGGATCGCCTGGTTCTCGGCCAGCGCTTTGCCAAAGGGTTTTCGCTCGCGGGCATATTTCACGCTCTCCTCGATGCAATACACCGCGGCGCCGAGCGAGCTCGCCGCCTGCCGGATGCGATTCTCATGCACGAAACATTGCGCCAGCGACAATCCGCGGCCGATCTCGCCGAATAGCGCGTCGTCCGGCACGAACACATCGGTGAAGCTGACGCGCGGATGATCGGTCGGCATGTTGAAGGTCCACAGATACTCCTCGATCTTCACGCCCGGTGCTTTCGCCGGCACCAGAAAACAGGTGATGCCACGCGCGTCGCCATCATTGCCCGAGGTGCGCGCGAACAGCGCGCAATGGGTCGCGACATGCATGCCGGTGGTCCACATCTTCTCGCCATTGATGACCCAGCCCTTGACGCCATCGCGGGTCGTCTCGACCGCGCGGGTTTCCATATGCGTCGCGTCGGAGCCGTGCTCGGGTTCGGTCAACCCGAAGGTGATGCGATACTTGCCGGTGATCGAGCCTTCGATCATCGCCTTCTGGTCGTCGCGGCCATAGCGGTCGAGCATCGTCACCAGCGGCAGATTGCCGACGATCGAATGTTCGTTCTGCAAATCATTGTGCAGGCCGAGACCTTTCGCCGCGAAGTGCTCGCGGATCACCGCCATCCACAGATTGCTACCACCCTGACCGCCATAGGCTTTCGGAATCGCGAAGCGCAAATGGCCGGCGCCGTCGGCCAGATTCTTGACCCGGCGCAGCAGCGCTTCCCATTCATGCCGCGGCAATCCGCCATTCTCGAAATCGGTACGCGCATATTCGCGGCGGTGATCGAAGAAACGGATGTTGTCGTCCGCCTGCTCGATCGGCTTGATATCGGTTTCGATAAAGCGATCGAGCTCGGCGAGATAGGCGACCAGATCGGCCGGCAGTGAAAAGTCCAAGGCGCTCTCCCATATTTTTGATCTTGTTATGCGGGCGATTAAGGTGGCACCGTCAAATCAAGTCAAGCGCGGCCAAACGCGCAAATTCTGCATAACGAAAAATGGGAGCCGCCAATGGCGCTGCAATTCTCCACGGTGACGCGCAAGGGCCCGATCACCATCGTCACGCTGTCGCGCCCGGAAGTTTACAATGCGCTGCACACCGACGCGCATAATGAGCTGCACGAGGTATTCAACGACTTCGCCGCCGATCCCGAACAATGGGTCGCCATCGTTACCGGCGCCGGCGACAAGGCATTCTGCGCCGGCAATGATCTGAAATGGCAGGCGGCCGGCGGCAAGCGCGGCTGGAACACGTCCGGCTTCGCCGGCCTCACCTCGCGGTTCGACTGCGACAAGCCGATCATCGCCGCGGTCAATGGCGTGGCGATGGGCGGCGGCTTCGAAGTCGCGCTGGCCTGCGACCTGATCATCGCGGCGGAGAACGCGGTATTCGCGCTGCCGGAACCGCGCGTCGGCCTCGCCGCGCTGGCCGGCGGCCTGCACCGGCTGCCGCGACAAATCGGCCTGAAACGCGCAATGAGCATGATCCTTACGGCGCGACACGTCTCGGCCAGGGAAGGCTACGAACTCGGCTTCGTTAACGAAGTAGCGCCAGCGGGCGAAGCGCTGGCGGCAGCGGAGCGCTGGGCCGAGACCATCTGCAAGAACTCGCCGATGTCGATCCGCGCCTCCAAGCAGGCGATCCAGAAGGGCCTCGAAGTCTCGCTGGAACAGGCGATCGCCGAACAGCGCGAATATCCCGCGGTGAAGGCGATGGCGGCCTCGCAGGATTACATCGAGGGTCCGAAGGCGTTTTCGGAGAAGCGGCCGCCGAAGTGGCTGGGGAAGTGACGAACATCGTTGGTCATTCCGGGATGGTGCGCTAGCACCA
>NZ_JANXTC010000132.1:0-16524 GCF_025356345.1 Tardiphaga sp. | reverse complement strand
TGCTGGGCGACTTCAAGCACCAGACGGTTGCTGCCGTTCATGGTGGTGATGGCGCTCAGAATCGCGGGCAAATGGCCTTCGAACTGCACGTCGACGACGGCGCCGATGACCTGGGTGATGCGTCCGGTCTGGTTGGCGGGGGTAGCCATGAAAACTTCTCCTTGAAGTCCAAAACTTGAAACGACGGCCTCGCGGCCGGAATGTTGTGGCTAGATCGCCTCGGCGCCGGAGATGATCTCGATCAGCTCCTTGGTAATCGCCGCCTGGCGGGTACGGTTGTAGATCAGCGTCTGCTTGCGGATCATGTCGCCGGCATTACGCGTGGCGTTGTCCATCGAACTCATCTGCGCGCCATAGAACGAAGCGGTGTTCTCGAGCAGTGCGCGGAAAATCTGCACCGCGAGATTGCGCGGCAGCAGGCCAGTCAGAATTTCGTCTTCTTCCGGCTCGTATTCATAAGTCGGCGCGGCGCCCTCGGTGACGGCGTTCGCCTTCACCACCAGCGGGATGATCTGCTGCGCGGTCGGGATCTGTTCGATCACCGTCTTGAAGCGCGAGAAGAACAGGGTGCAGACATCGAATTCGGCATTGTCGAAGCGCGCGAGAACCTTTTTCGCGATGTCCTCGGCATTGACGAAACCGAGCTGACGGATAGAGCGCAATTCGAGATGCTCGACGATCTGGCGATCAAAGGTGCGGCGAAGCTGCTCGTAACCCTTGCGACCCACGCAGAAGAATTTCACTTCCTTGCCCTGGTTCATCAGCGCCAGCGCGCGTTCGCGGGCGAGGCGGACGATCGAGGAGTTGAAGGCGCCGGACAGGCCACGCTCGCCGGTGCAGACCAGCAGCAGGTGAACCTGGTCCTTGCCGGTGCCGCTGAGCAGCGCCGGGCCGGTGCCGGATCCGGCCGCGGCACCCGCGATCGACGCGATGACCGCGTCCATCCGTTCGGCGTAAGGCCGTGCGGCTTCGGCCGCGATCTGCGCGCGGCGCAGTTTCGAGGCGGCGACCATCTGCATGGCCTTGGTGATCTTCTGCGTCGCCTTGGTGGAGGCGATGCGGACACGCATGTCTTTAAGTGAAGCCATTCTCAGTCCACCCCGGCGATCAAGCCCTCGGCCCGATCGCAATCCTCTCGTTCATGACGCTCAGCCTCGTGCCGCGCATCAAACGTGGATGGCCGGCACGGGGCCGGCCATTTCGGCAAGTTTAAGCGGCGTAGGTCTTCGCAAAACCCTCGACGACGGCCTTGAGCTTGGCGGCGATATCGTCCTTGAGATCGCGGCTGTCGCGGATCGCTTCGAGAATATCGACGTTCTTGCCGCGCAGCAGCGACAACAGACCATCCTCAAAGCCACGCACCTTGGCGACCGGCAGGTTGTCGAGATAGCCGTTGACGCCGGCATAGATCACCGCGACTTGCTCTTCCATCTTCAGCGGCGAGAACTGCGGCTGCTTCAGGAGTTCGGTCAGGCGGGAGCCGCGGTTCAGCAAACGCTGCGTCGAGGCATCGAGGTCGGAGCCGAACTGCGCGAACGCCGCCATTTCGCGGTACTGCGCCAACTCACCCTTAATCTTGCCGGCGACCTTCTTCATCGCCTTGGTCTGCGCGGCGGATCCGACGCGCGACACCGACAGGCCGACGTTCACCGCCGGGCGGATGCCCTGGAAGAACAGGTCGGTCTCGAGGAAGATCTGACCGTCGGTGATCGAGATCACGTTGGTCGGGATGTAGGCCGAGACGTCGTTGGCCTGGGTTTCGATGATCGGCAGCGCCGTCAGTGAACCGGAGCCCTGGGTCTCGTTGAGCTTCGCGGCGCGCTCGAGCAGGCGCGAATGCAGATAGAACACGTCGCCAGGATAGGCTTCGCGGCCCGGCGGACGGCGCAGCAGCAGCGACATCTGGCGATAGGCGACGGCCTGCTTCGACAAATCGTCATAGATGATGACGGCGTGCATGCCGTTGTCGCGGAAGTACTCGCCCATGGTGCAGCCGGTGAACGGCGCGATGTACTGCATCGGGGCCGGATCGGACGCGGTAGCGGCGATGACGATGGAATATTCCAGCGCACCCTGCTCTTCGAGCACTTTCACGAACTGCGCGACGGTCGAACGCTTCTGGCCGATCGCGACATAGACGCAATACAGCTTCTGGCCTTCCGGAGCGCCTTCAACGTTGAGCGTCTTCTGGTTCAGAATGGTGTCGAGCGCGATCGCGGTCTTGCCGGTCTGACGGTCACCGATGATCAATTCGCGCTGGCCACGGCCGACGGGGATCAGGGCGTCGATCGCCTTGAGGCCGGTCGCCATCGGCTCGTTGACCGACTTGCGCGGGATGATGCCCGGCGCCTTGACGTCGACGCGCTTGCGTTCGGTGAACTGAATCGGCCCCTTGCCGTCGATCGGGTTGCCCAGCGCGTCGACGACGCGGCCGAGCAGACCCTTGCCGACCGGCGTATCCACGATGGCGCGGGTACGCTTGACGGTCTGGCCTTCTTTGATCTCACGGTCGGCGCCGAAGATCACGATGCCGACATTGTCGGTCTCGAGATTCAGCGCCATGCCGCGGGTGCCGTTTTCGAACTCGACCATTTCACCGGCCTGGACGTTGTCGAGGCCGAAGACGCGGGCAATGCCGTCGCCAACGGACAGAACCTGCCCAACTTCGGAAACTTCAGCTTCCTGGCCGAAATTCTTGATCTGATCCTTGAGGATCGCGGAAATTTCCGCGGCGCGGATGTCCATCAGCCTGCCTCTTTCATCGCGTGCTTAATCGAGTTGAGTTTGGTGCGAAGCGAACTGTCCACCATGCGGCTACCGAGCTTGACGACAAGCCCGCCGATGATGGCCGGATCGATCTTCACGTTGAGCGCGACATCCTTGCCCGTCACTGATTTCAGCGCGGTCTTGAGGGCGTCGAGATTCTTGTCGCTGAGCGCTTCGGCGACGGTGACGTCGGCCGTGGCTTCGCCCTTGAATTTGGCGACCAGCGCGCGAAAGGCGCGGATCACGTCGCTGACGGCGAACAGCCGACGATTGGCGGTGAGCAGCTTGAGGAATTTGGCGCTGATGCCAACGATCTTGGCGTTATCGAGCACCGCGGCCAGCGCCTTCGACTGTACTTCGGCACCGAAGATCGGGCTGCGCACCAGCCGTGTCAGATCGGCGCTCCCAGCCAGCATGGCTTCGAACTTGGTGAGGTCGGCCATCACGGCGTCAATCGACTTTTCGTCGCGCGCCAGCTCAAACAAGGCTGTCGCGTAACGACCGGACACGCCCGAAACCGATGGATGTTCTGCTGCCACTACTGCGCTCTTCAGGCTGTCAAATCCACAAGGGAAAAACTGGCGACCAGACTGGTGCCGGTTATCCAAGTCCTTGGAATTCAAGCGGGACTTCGATTCTCAGGTCACAACACGGCATTGTGTCCCGTCCAAATCGCGGCTTTGCTAACATAGCCCGCGCGCGGGTGCAACGCGCTGAAAGCATGTGGCGATGCCATGTCGCAGGCCGGACCTGCGCCCGTCCCAGCGGCCGGAGAGCCGGTTCGTCCGTCCGGCGGAATACCGCTCGATCGCAATGTCGCGGCCTCGACTTTGTCGCCGCCTCGGCACTCCGTGGCGTCCGACGCTCTCCTTTGGTTACGAGACCTATCGCGGTCTCGGCTGGCACGGCGTCATGCTTCGCCGACCCGCCCGAGCATGATCGCGCCGAATTCAAGCCAGGTGACCATGGGGCGGGCAGCAAGGCCATCGGGCGTGAGCGGGATCGGTTGACTGCGCCAGTCAATATTTTTTCAGCCCCGACCGTTACCAGGGCCGCCTTCGGTGGCCGGCGCCCCTCCAGATGATTCAACCTGCGCGTTACTTGGCGAATGCTGGCCATGCATGACAATCACTTGACTAGACAATATTCATCCATATTTTAAAGTATAGATATAAGTTAATAAATCCTTAATAAGGCGTACAGGCTATTATTTTACCGCTTCCAAGATGATTAAACTTTGAAGGGAACAATTATCTCGCCCATTTTACGCCTCATTACGCCTTCAACGGTTTGCCATCGAAATGGGACGGGGGTTCCACTTGTCATTGATGTGGCAATACTGTCTGAGGACTGTGATTTATGCGAATTGAAAAACTGAAGCTGGGCACTGTCGCCCGCCCGCGCTCGGCGATCGTGATGATTGCTGCGACCCTTCTGATCTGCGGCAGCGTTTCCGAAGCTTCGGCGAAATCCCGCCATCACCACCACAAGCACCACCACCACAGCCATCACCGGCACCATGCCGCTAACCCGGCGCTGATGGATGCCAACGCGTCGCTTCCGTCGCTGTTCCAGCTGCCAGGCGTCCAGACCCCAGGTCAGGTCGAGGCCCAGGCTCCCGCCCGGACCTTCGTACCGAGCAGCGGCGGCCGCAGCTTTTCCGGCATGGCGTCATTCTATGGCAACGAGGCCGGCAATCGCACCGCCTCGGGCCAGCGCTTCAACCAGGGCGCCATGACGGCCGCCCATCGCTCGCTGCCATTCGGCACCAAATTGCGCGTCACCCATGGCGACCGCAGCGTGGTCGTCACCATCAATGACCGCGGTCCGTTCATCCGCGGCCGCGTGCTCGATCTTTCCAAGGGCGCCGCCAGCGCCATCGGCCTGACCAGCCGCGGCGTCGGCCGCGTCGTCGCCGAGGTCATGTAAAAGACATACGTAGTCCGCAGATTGATCCCACCAGATCAGTAAGCGTATGCGTTGAGTACAAAGCCTGTCGTCAGCAATGACGGCAGGCTTTTTGTTTGACCCTACAAGAAACTCTGCGGGTCGACGTCGACCTGGAGCTTCAGATTGCCGGTGGTCTTCGGCGCATGCGCCAGCCAGTCGCGCAGATAGCCCGAGAGATCGACGTTGCGCGCCGACTTCACCAGGATGCGAAAGCGGTAGCGGCCCTTGATCACCGCCAGCGGCGCCTCGGCCGGGCCAAGCACGTGGATGCGCTCGTCGATCGGCGACACCGCCACCAGTTTTCGCGCAAAACTCTCCGCGGTGGGGCGGTCGCCGGCGGAGATGATCAGGCTGGCGAGCCGGCCGAACGGCGGATAGCCAGCGCGTTCGCGCGCTTCGATCTCGGTGGCGTAGAAGGACTCGCGGTCGGCGGCGATCAGCGCCTTCATCACCGGATGTTCCGGCTGGTGGGTCTGCAGATAGCCGATGCCGCGACCTTGCTCGCGACCGGCGCGGCCGATCACCTGGTTCAGCATCTGGAAAGTGCGCTCGGCGGCGCGCGGATCGCCATTGCCGAGGCCGACATCCGCATCGATCACGCCGACCAGGTTGAGCCGCGGAAAATTATGGCCCTTGGCGACCAGCTGGGTGCCGATGATGATGTCGACGCGGCCCTCGGCGATCTCGGTCAGCTCGGCGCGCATCGCGTCGAGCGAAGTGACAAGATCGCTCGACAGCACCATGGTGCGGGCATCCGGAAACAGTTTTGCGGCTTCTTCCTGTAATCGCTCGACGCCGGGCCCGATCGCGGCCAGCGATTCCTCGGCGCCGCAATGCGGGCAGAGATGCGGGCGCGGCGTGGAGAATCCGCAATGGTGGCAGACCAGCCGCTGCCGGAACCGGTGGTCGACCAGCCAGGCGTCGCAGATGTTGCAGGAGAAGCGATGGCCGCAGCCGCGGCATAAAGTCAGCGGCGCATAGCCGCGGCGGTTGAGAAACAGCAGCGCCTGTTCCTTGCGGTCGATGGCGATCTGCACCGCCTCGGCCAGCCTTGGCGCGATGAAGCGGCCGCGGATCGGGCCCTCGCGGCGCAGATCGATCGCCTCGATATGCGGCATGTGCTGGCCACCGAACCGCGCCGGCAGCACGATGCGCTGGTAGCGCCCCTTGCGCGCATTGACCTCGGTCTCCACCGACGGCGTGGCGGATGCCAGCACGATCGGAATTTTCGCGATCGAGGCCCGCACCACCGCCATGTCGCGGCCGTGGTAATGCACGCCTTCGTCCTGTTTGTAGGCTTGGTCGTGCTCTTCATCGACGATGATCAGGCCGAGCCTGGCGTAGGGCAGAAACAGCGCCGAGCGCGCCCCGACCACCACCTGCGCGTCGCCGGCGGCGAGCGCCGCCCAGTTGCGCGCACGGGTGCGCGGCGTCAGTTCGGAATGCCATTCCAGTGGCCGCACGCCGAATCGCAATGCGAAACGGTCGAGAAACTGGCCGGTCAGTGCAATCTCCGGCATCAGGATCAGCGCCTGTTCGCCGCGCCGGATGGTCTCGGCCAGCGCCTCGAAATAGACCTCGGTCTTGCCGGAGCCGGTGACGCCATCGATCAAGGCAACGTGGAAATCACCCTTGGCGGCGAAGCTCCGCATCGCGTCGGCGGCGACGCGCTGGTCCGGCGAGAAATCCGGCTCGCAGAAGGAGGGATCCGGCGCCGGTGCTTCAAGCGCGCCGGCCATCGGCTCCACCGCCAGCGTGCCCTCGTCGATCAGCCCATCGATCACGCCGGCGCTGACGCCGGCCTGTTTGGCGACCTCGGATTTGCCATGCAGTAGCCGATCGGACAGCAGCTCGATCAAACGTGCCCGCGCCGGCGTCATCCGCTTCGGCGCGTCTCCGACCAGCCGTACACCTAGCCGGATCCGCTCGGGGCCGAGATGCTCGCCCATCCGAAGCGTCATCTTCATCACCATGCCGCGCGCCGACAGCGTGTAATTGGCGACCCAGTCGACCAGCGTACGCAGTTCCTGCTTCAGTGGCGGCACGTCGAGTTTGTGGCCGACTTCCTTGAGCCGGTTGTGCAACCGCGGATCGGGATTGGCGTTCTCGGCCCAGACCACGCCGATCACGTCACGGGCGCCAAGCGGCACGCTGACCACGTCGCCGGGCCGCAAATCGAGCCCGCGCGGCACCTTGTAGGAATAGGCCTGGTTCAGCGCCACCGGCACCAGCACGTCGACCACGCCGGACGCCGATCGCGGAAACAGTCTGGGAGCGGAATCGTCCATCGGGAATCGGGGCTCTGGTGCGTGGAATGCCCTAACTTAAGGTCCCGCCGCGGCGGGGGCCAGTGCGGTTCACGAAGGCTAAACGGCCGGGTGTGATAATGTCCGCCTGTTCGCGCATTGCGCCTTGCAAGGCAACCTGATGGCCAAGTCGATTCCCGCCAAGACCGTTCCAGTCAAATCGATTCCGGTTCCGGTCGATCTGCCCTGCGCGGCCGAGGATGTCTCGCTGCAGATGACGCGCTGGCTGTCGCATCTGCGCGCCGAGCGGCGGTTGTCGCCGAAGACGCTGGAAGCCTATTCGCGCGATCTCCGCCAGTTCCTGATGTTTCTCGCCGAGCATTGGCGCGCGCGGGTGTCGCTGCCGCGCTTCGCCAAACTCGAGGCCACCGACGTCCGCGCCTTCATGGCGTCGCGCCGCGCCGATGATATTGGCGGTCGCTCCCTGATGCGGGCGCTGGCCGGGCTGCGCTCGTTCGGCCGCTTCCTTGAGCGCGAGGGCCACGGCAATGTCGGCGCGTTGTCCGCGATCCGCGCGCCGAAAATCGGCAAGAGCCTGCCGAAGCCGATCGCGATGGTCTCCGCCAAACGCCTCACCGATGCCGACGAACGGGCGGGCGAAAACCGCGATCCGTGGATCTGGTCGCGCGACGCCGCGGTCATGGCGCTGTTATACGGCTCCGGCCTGCGCATTTCCGAAGCGCTGGGGCTGAAGCGCCGCGAGGTGCCGGCGCCCGGCAAGGGCGACGTGCTGATCGTCAACGGCAAAGGCAACAAAACCCGGATGGTGCCGGTGCTGCAGAATGTGCTGGCGCTGATCGACGACTACGCACAGGTCTGTCCGCATCCGCTGCCGCCGGAAGGGCCGATGTTTGTCGGCGCCCGCGGCGGGCCGCTCAGCCCGCGCATCATCCAGCTCACCATGGAGCGGCTGCGCGGCGCGCTCGGCCTGCCCGACAGCGCCACGCCGCATGCGCTGCGGCACTCCTTTGCTACCCATCTTCTGACTCGTGGCGGTGACCTGCGCGCGATCCAGGAACTGCTCGGCCACGCGTCGCTGTCGACGACGCAGATCTATACGGGCATCGATAGCGAGCGATTGTTCGAGGTCTACAAGAATGCGCATCCAAGGGCGTGACGCCGGCCTCTCAGCCGTCATTGCGAGGAGCCCTTGCGACGAGGCAATCCAGTTCTTGCCGAGCGTGTGGCTTCTGGATTGGCGCGTCGCTTCGCTCCTCGCAATGACGGGGATGGGGCTGCCTGTCACGCCCACATTATCCTTGCGTGAAACAATCCGTTCGGCCAATGCTCACGGATTGTCAGCAGGGAGACTTTGTTTATGAGCGCGCATGAGAGCATGGAGCACGCGGAGCATGCCGAGCATGCGTCCGGTGAGAACAAGAAGATTGCGCTACTGATTGCCATCCTTGCGCTGTGCCTGGCGCTGTCGGAAACCTTCGGCAAGGGCGCGCAGACCGAATCGATCAGCAAGAACGTCGAGTCCTCGAATTTGTGGGCCTTCTTTCAGGCCAAGAGCATCCGCCGCACCGTGGTGCAGGCGACTTCGGACCAGGCCCGGCTCAGCCTCGGACTGATGGGCGATGACGCCGCCAAGGTGGCGCTGACCAAGCAGATCGAGGAATGGAAGAAGACCGCCGACCGTTACCGTTCGGAGCCGGAGACCGGCGAGGGCCAGGATCAGCTCGCGGCGCGCGCCAAGCACGCCGAGGAAGAGCGCGATCTGGCGATGGCCCGGTATCATCACTTCGAGGTCGCCTCCGCCGCGTTCCAGATCGGCATCGTGCTGGCGTCGGCCACCATCATCACCGGCATGATCGTACTGGCCTGGGTGTCGGGCCTGCTCGCAGTGGCCGGTATCGGCTTCACGCTGATCGGCCTGTTCGCACCGCACGCCGTGCATTTGATGTAACCGTCGTTGCGGGGCGCGAGGGCGGATGCATTCGCGCCCCGCAATGACAGTCAACGCTTTCCGCACAACGCGATTACCGCCTCCGCAAATGCGCGCGGATCTTCCTGCGGGGCATTGTGGCCGATGCCGGGCAGCAGCCGGCGCGTATAGCTCGCCGTGAAATGCCGGCCGTGATCGGCCGAGCCGCCGACCGGCGTTACATTGTCGTCGGCGCCGTGCAGCACGATCGTCGGCACGTCGATGGCCGGTTGCGCGGCTAGCTGGGTTTCCAGGAAGATGTAATTGGGATCGCCGGGCACGCTGCCGGTACGGTGCCGGTAGGAGTGGATCACCACCTCCACGAAATCCTCATTGTCGAACGCCGCCGCGGAGCGCGCGAAGGTCGCGTCGTCGAACGTCCAGTTGGGGGACCACATTTTCCAGAGCAGTTTCGCCAGCGCGGCACGGTTTTGCGTCAGGCCGTTGCGACCGCGTTCGGTGTGGAAGTAGTACACGTACCACATCCGCGCCTCCTGCTCGGGATCAGCGGGGTTGCCGGAATTCGGAATGTTCTGGATGTTGTAGCCGGTGCAGCTCACCAGCCCATGGACCCGCTCCGGCCACAGCGCCGAGACGACGCAAGCGGCCCGCCCACCCCAGTCGTAGCCGGCAAGAACGGCCTTCTTGATCCGCAACGCATCCATCAATTCGAGCAGGTCCTGGCCGAGTGCCGCCTGCTGGCCCGAACGGGTCGTGGCGCTGGACAAGAACTGCGTCGAACCATAGCCGCGCAGATACGGCACGATGGTGCGGAAGCCGGCGGCATTGATCAGGGCTACGGCCTCGTCATAGCCGCGGATGTCGTAGGGAAAACCGTGCAGCAGGATCGCCGGCAGGCCGCCTTCCGGCCCGCTTTGCTCATAGGCGATATCGAGAACCGGTGTTTGGACACGCGCCAGCTCAGCCAAGCTGCTCTCCTCTGAATCTATCGCGGTGAATGGGCGCGGCGGCGCAGGTGCTGGACGATCCGCATCCAGCGCGACGAGGAGTCGGTGCGAAACCGCGCCGCCAGCGCCCGGATGCGCGCCAGCGTCGGTGCTACCAGCTCGCTGGCGCGATGGCGGATATCGAGGACAAAATCGTAGATGGCGCGAAACCAGCGCATCTGCAGCAGCTTCGACCGGGTGATGTCGAAGATGAAGGCGGCGACGCCGACGCCGATGAATTTGGTCAGCACGATCAGGATGATCGCCCCGATCCAGTAGTGATTGGCGAGCAGCCAGACCTCGACGAACTTTAGCGGTAGCAGCAGAACGGCCGGTGCGAGGAACACCAGCAGCGTCAGCATCGGCGACAATTGCGCCACGCGCGTGGCCAGCCAGGCCTTGAACGCGCGCAGCGGAATGATCGCCACGACGCGCGCGACGATCGGCTCAAGATGATCCCACAGCCACGCCTCGATCAAAAAGATCAAGGCGAGCAGGATCCAGAGCGGTTGCAACAGGCGACGCATGATGGCGACGGACCTCCGCCCGGCGGAGTGCCGGGCGCGCTTTACATATGGATAGCGCGCTTGGCGACCGCAAACGCGGCTTCCTTGACCGCTTCGGAGCGGGTCGGATGGGCGTGGCAGGTGCGCGCCAGATCCTCGGCCGAACCGCCGAATTCCATCAGCACGCAGGCCTCATGAATCAGCTCACCGGCTTCAAGGCCGATGATATGGACGCCGAGGACGCGGTCGGTCTTCGCATCCGCGAGAATTTTGACAAATCCATCGGTGCTCTGGTTGACCTTGGCGCGCCCGTTGGCGGTGAAGGGAAACTTGCCGACCGTGTAGGCGACGCCCGCCTGCTTCAGCTCTTCCTCGGTCTTGCCGACCGAAGCAACTTCCGGACTGGTGTAGACGACGCCCGGGATCACCTCGTAATTCACGTGACCGGCCTGGCCGGCCAGGATCTCGGCGCAGGCAATGCCTTCGTCCTCGGCCTTGTGGGCCAGCATCGGTCCGACCACCACGTCGCCGATGGCATAGATGCCTGGCACGTTGCTGGCGAAATGCGCGTCAGTCTTGATCCGGCCGCGCTCGTCGAGCGCCACGCCAGCTTCCTTGAGCCCGAGGCCTTCGGTGTAGGGGATGCGGCCGACCGCTACGAGGACGATGTCGGCTTCCATCGTCTCCGCAGCACCGCCGGCGGCGGGTTCGACCTGGGCCTTCAGCCGCTTGCCGGAGGAGTCGATGCCGGTGACCTTGGCGCCGAGCTTGAAGGCAAAGCCCTGCTTCTCGAGGATGCGCTGGAACGATTTGGCGACCTCGCTATCCATGCCGGGCAGAATGCGGTCGAGGAATTCCACCACGATGACTTCGGCGCCGAGGCGGCGCCACACCGAACCGAGTTCGAGGCCGATCACGCCGGCGCCGACCACGATCATCTTCTCCGGCACCCTGTCGAGAGACAGCGCGCCGGTCGACGACACGATCCGCTTCTCGTCGATCTCGATGCCCTTCAGGCGGGTTACATCCGAGCCGGTGGCGATCACGATGTTTTTGGTCTCGAGCACCTGGGTCTTGCCGTCGGCGGCCTTGACCTCGACGCGGCCGGTACCGAGCACCTTGCCCAGCCCCATCACCACGTCGATCTTGTTCTTCTTCATCAGGAAGTCGACGCCCTTGACGTTGCCGTCGATGCCCTGCTGCTTGAATGTCATCATCTGCGGGATGTCGAGCGTCGGGGCGGACACCTTGATGCCCATCTTCGCGAAACCGTGCCCGGCCTCCTCGAACATCTCGGAGGCATGCAGCAAGGCCTTCGACGGCATGCAGCCGATGTTCAGGCAGGTCCCGCCGAGCGTTGCGTTCTTCTCGACCACGGCGACCTTCATGCCGAGCTGTGCCGCGCGGATCGCGCAGACATAGCCGCCGGGACCGGTGCCGATGACGATGAGATCGTAGGAGGCCATGATGAATTCCTGTATTTTCAGATGGTATGGAGTGCCGTGGCGCTAGCGTCCGCCGGACACGTCGATAATGGTTGCGGTGACGTAGGAGGCCTCGTCCGACAACAGCCAGACGATGGCATTGGCGATTTCGTCGGCGGTACCAACGCGCTTCATAGGCACGTTGTGCGCGAGGCGTTGGGCGCGGTCGGGCTCGCCGCCTGAGGCGTGGATCTCGGTGTCGATCAGGCCAGGCCGGATCCCGGCGACGCGGATGCCTTCGGCGGCGACTTCATGGCCGAGGCCGATGGTGAAGGAATCAATCGCCCCCTTCGAGGCGGCGTAATCAACATAGGTGTTGGGCGCGCCGAGCTTGGCGGCGACCGATGACAGGTTGACGATCACGCCACCGGTGCCGCCATGCTTCGTCGACATCCGCTTCACCGCCTCGCGGGCGCACAGGATGCTGCCGGTGACATTCACCGCCATCATCCGGACGATACGGTCGGTGGACATCTGGTCGACGCGAAGCGAAGGGCCGACAATGCCGGCATTGTTGACCAGCGCGCCGAGCGGGCCGAATTCATCAGCGGCCTTGAACAGCGCCAGGATGTCGGCCTCGTTGCCGACATCGCATTTCACCGCGATGGCCTTGCCATTGGTGGTTTCGATGCCGGCCACGACTTCGTTGGCGGCGGCTTCGTTGCTGGCATAGCCAACGACAACCCTGAAGCCGGCCGCGGCGGCCTTCAGTGCCGTCGCGCGGCCAATACCGCGGCTACCGCCGGTGATGATAACGACTCTGTTGGTGTCAGCACGCATGCAGGCTGCTCCGAATTTTCAGTTTGCCCAAGTCATGCCCGCGCCTGTCGCGGGATTCCACGCCAACCCGCAATTGCAGCGCGTGGATGGCCGGGACAGCCCCGGCCATGACGCGTCTGGTTGATCAGAGGTCCAGCACCAGCCGGGCCGGGTCTTCCAGGCTTTCCTTGACGCGGACCAGGAAGGTGACGGCTTCCTTGCCGTCGATGACGCGGTGATCGTAGGACAGTGCCAGATACATCATCGGGCGGATCTCGATCTTGCCGGCGACCACCACGGGGCGCTCCTGGATCTTGTGCATGCCGAGGATGGCGGATTGCGGCGCGTTCAGGATCGGGGTCGACATCAGCGAACCGTAGATGCCGCCATTGGTGATGGTGAAGGTGCCGCCCTGCATCTCGTCGATCTTGAGTTGGCCATCGCGGGCGCGCTTGCCGAAATCGGCAATGCTCTTCTCGATGTCCGAAATCGACTTGCGGTCGCAGTCGCGCACCACGGGGACGACGAGGCCCTTGTCGGTGCCGACGGCGACGCCGACGTGATAGTAGTTCTTGTAGATCAAATCGGTGCCGTCGATCTCGGCATTCGCCGCCGGGATGTCCTTCAGGGCCTGCACGCAGGCCTTGGTGAAGAAGCCCATGAAGCCGAGCTTGGCGCCGTGCTTCTTCTCGAACACGTCCTTGTACTGGCTGCGCAGCGCCATGATGTGGCTCATGTCGACCTCGTTGAAGGTCGTCAGCATCGCAGCGGTGTTCTGCACGTCCTTGAGGCGGCGCGCGATGGTCTGGCGCAGCCTTGTCATCTTGACGCGCTCTTCGCGGGCGGCGTCATCGGTCGGCGATGCCGCGCGAACCTGCACGGCGGCGGCGGGCTGGTTGACCGGGGTCGGCGCGGATGCCGCCTTCTCGATCGCGGCCAGCATGTCGCCCTTGGTGACGCGGCCATCCTTGCCGGAGCCGGCAACGCCGGCGGCATCGACGCCGCTTTCGGCAGAAATCTTGCGCACCGACGGCGCCAGCGGCGCATCGGCCGGCGGGCTCTTCTGTGTTGGGGCAGGGGCGGCAGCGGCTGCGGCTGCTGGAGCAGGCGCGGCGGCTTTGGCAGGAGCGGCAGCCGGTGCGGCAGCGGGTTTGGCGCCGGCGGCGGCATCGGTGATCTGGCCGAGCAGGGCGCCGACCGAAACGGTCTCGCCGTCCTTGGCGACGATCTCGCCGAGGATGCCGGCGGACGGTGCCGGCACTTCGATAGTGACCTTGTCGGTTTCGAGTTCCACCAGGGGTTCGTCGACAGCGACGGCGTCACCGGCCTTCTTGAACCATTTGCCGATGGTAGCTTCGGTCACGGACTCGCCGAGCGTGGGAACGCGAATTTCAGTCATTGGTCTTTTTCCTCTTGCGACGTGGCGGGCCGTTCGCCCATTCGCGCCTGAATCCTGAAGTGATGGGGTGTGCAAATGCCCCGCGCCTGCGGGGCATCGCCATGATGGGTGGGTTAGCTCAGCGCGTCGTCGAGGAACGCCTTGAGCTGGGCGATGTGCTTGGACATCAGGCCAGTGGCGGTGGCGGCCGATGCCGCGCGGCCGGCGTAGCGCGGCCGCTTGTGGGTGGCGTTGATCTGGTTCAGCACCCATTCGAGGTAGGGCTCGATGAAGTGCCAGGCACCCATGTTGCGCGGCTCTTCCTGGCACCAGACGATCTCGGCGCCCTTGAAGCGGGTCAGCTCCTGTACCAGCGCCTTGAGCGGCACCGGATATAGCTGCTCGATCCGCAGCAGATAGATGTCGTCAACGCCGCGCTTCTCGCGTTCCTCATAGAGGTCGTAATAGACCTTGCCGGAACACAGCACGACGCGACGGATCTTGGCGTCGGGCACGAGCTTAATCTTCTCATCCGACAGCTTCTCGGCATCGTCGAACAGGATGCGGTGGAAGGTGGTTCCGTCGCCGAGTTCGTCGAGCTTCGAGACCGCGCGCTTGTGGCGCAGTAGCGACTTTGGCGTCATCAGGATCAGCGGCTTGCGGATCTCGCGCTTGAGCTGGCGGCGCAGCACGTGGAAGAAGTTCGCCGGCGTGGTGGTGTAGACCACCTGCATGTTGTCTTCCGCCGACATCTGCAGGAAGCGCTCGAGGCGGGCGGAGGAATGCTCCGGACCCTGGCCCTCATAGCCATGCGGCAACATGCAGACCAGGCCCGACATGCGCAGCCATTTGCGCTCACCCGACGAGATGAACTGGTCGAACAAGACCTGCGCGCCATTGGCGAAGTCGCCGAACTGCGCTTCCCAAACGGTCAGCGCGTTGGGCTCGGCCAGCGAGTAGCCGTAGTCGAAGCCGAGCACGGCGACTTCCGACAGCAGCGAGTTGATGACCTCGTAATGGCCCTGCTTGGCGCCGATGTGGTTGAACGGCGTGTAGCGGCTTTCGTCTTCCTGGTCGAACAGCACCGAATGGCGCTGCGAGAACGTGCCGCGTTCCGAATCCTGACCGGACAGCCGGACGCGGTGGCCATCTTCCATCAGCGTACAGAACGCCAGGGCTTCGCCGGTGGCCCAGTCGATTCCGTTGCCGGTGTCGATCGCCTTGGCGCGGAGATCGAGGAAGCGTTGCACGGTTTTATGGACGCGGAATCCGTCGGGTACCTTGGTGATCTTGGCGCCGATCTCGCGCAGCTTCTTGACATCGACGCCGGTGACGCCGCGGCGCGGATCCTCTTCCTGGTCGGCGGATTTGAAGCCCGCCCACTTGCCGTCGAGCCAGTCGGCCTTGTTCGGCTTGTAGCCGGCGCCGGCTTCCAGCTCGGCGTCGAGCCGCGCGCGCCAGTCGGCCTTGGCCTTGTCGATTTCGCCTTCGGTCATGACGCCGTCAGCCACCAGGCGCTTCGAGTAAAGCTCCAGCGTGGAGGGATGTGTCGCGATGTTCTTGTACATCACCGGCTGGGTGAACGCCGGCTCGTCGCCTTCATTGTGGCCGTGGCGGCGGTAGCAGAACATGTCGATGACGACGGGCTTGTGGAATTTCTGGCGGTATTCGATCGCGATCTTGGCGGCGAACACCACCGCTTCCGGATCATCGCCATTCACATGGAAGATCGGCGCATCGATCATCTTCGCCACGTCGGACGGGTAGGGCGACGAGCGCGAATAGCGCGGATAGGTGGTGAAGCCGATCTGGTTGTTGACGATGAAGTGGATCGAACCGCCGGTGCGGTAGCCCTTCAGGTCGGAGAGCGCAAAACATTCCGCGACCACGCCCTGGCCGGCGAAGGCGGCGTCGCCATGCATCAACAGCGGCAGTACCGATATGCGCGCATCCGGCGGATCGCCGTTCTGGTCCTGCTTGGCGCGCACCTTGCCCAGCACCACGGGATCGACGATTTCGAGATGCGACGGGTTGGCGGTCAGCGACAGATGGATCTTGTTGCCGTCGAACTCGCGGTCGGAGGAGGCGCCGAGATGATATTTGACGTCGCCGGAGCCTTCGACCTCGTCGGGATTGGCGGAGCCGCCCTTGAACTCATGGAACAGCGCGCGGTGCGGCTTGCCCATCACCTGGGTCAGCACGTTGAGGCGGCCGCGATGCGGCATGCCGACCACGATTTCCTTCACGCCGAGATTGCCGCCGCGCTTGATGATCTGTTCGAGCGCCGGAATCAGCGATTCCGCGCCGTCCAATCCGAACCGTTTGGTGCCGGTGAATTTGAGATCGCAGAATTTCTCGAAGCCGTCGGCCTCGACCAGCTTCATCAGGATGGCGCGCCGGCCCTCGCGGGTGAAACTGATTTCCTTGTCCGGACCCTCGATGCGCTCCTGGATCCAGCCCTTCTGCGCGGCGTTGGTGATGTGCATGAACTCGACGCCGAG
>NZ_JANXTC010000117.1:0-24835 GCF_025356345.1 Tardiphaga sp. | reverse complement strand
AGCCGGCGTGGCCTATGCGCCAAAGGCGCGGGCGACGTTGTAGGTGATCAGGCTTGCCACATAGGCCAGCGCGAACATGTAGACGAAAGTCACGATCATCCACTTGGCGCTGCCGGTCTCGCGACGGATCACCGCCAGCGTCGAGGCGCATTGCGGGGCGAAGATGAACCAGGCCAGCAGCGACAGCGCGGTGGCAAGGCTCCATTTGTCGGCCAGCACCTGGCCGATCTGGTCGGCGGCTTCCTTACCGCCCTCGATCGCATAGACGGTTCCGAGCGCGGCCACCGCGACTTCGCGCGCGGCCATGCCGGGGATCAGGGCGACGGCGATCTGCCAGTTGAAGCCGAGCGGCGCCAGCACCGGCTCGAGGAAATGCCCGATCATCGCAGCGAGGCTGTAATTGATCGCCGGTCCCTCGGCGCCGGCCGGCGGCTGCGGGAACGAGGCCAGGAACCAGATCAGCACCATCATCGACAGGATGGTGGTGCCGGCGCGATGCAAAAACATTTTGGCGCGGGTATAGACGCCGATCGCGATGCTGCGCACCCGCGGCAGTTTGTAGTCCGGCAATTCCAGCATGAACGGCGCCGGCTGGTAGTCGCGCCACATGAAGAACTTGATCACGAACGACACCCCCAGCGCGCTGCCGATCCCGGCGGCGTACAGTCCGAACATCACCAGCCCCTGTAAATTGATCCAGCCTCCGATGTCCTTGGGCGGGATGAAGGCGGAGATGATCAGGGTGTAGACTGGAATCCGCGCCGAGCAGGTCATCAGCGGCGCGATCAGGATGGTGGTGAGACGGTCACGCCGGTTGTCGATCACCCGCGTCGCCATGATCCCGGGAATCGCGCAGGCAAAGCTCGACAGCAACGGGATGAAAGCGCCACCGTGCAGCCCGGCGCCACCCATGATGCGGTCCATCAGGAACGCGGCGCGCGCCATGTAGCCGAAATCTTCCAGCAGCAGGATGAACAGGAAGATGATGATGATCTGCGGCAGGAACACCAGTACGCTGCCGACGCCGGAAATCACGCCATTCTGCAGAAAGCTCTGCAGCAGACCGTCGGGCAGGGTGTTGTGCACCAGTTGTCCGAGCGCGGCGAAGGAGTCGGCCAGCAGCTCCATCAGCGGCTGCGCCCAGCTGAACACCGCCTGGAACATGACGAACAGGATCAGCGCCAGGATCACCAGCCCGCCGACCGGATGCAGCACCACGGCGTCGACCCGCGTGGTCAGCGAATCCGGCTTGGTTGGCATGGTCACGGTATCGCGAATGATCCGGTCGGCCTCGCGCTGCAGCGCCTTGAGTTCGCCGATGCTGAGCGGCGCCCAGGTGTTATCGACGATGCCCGGTTGGGTGCGGGCCGCGAACTCGTCGGTCAGCCGGATCAGTTCGGCGGTGCCGCCCTTGCGCACCGCCACCGAAGTGACCACGGGCACGCCGAGCGCCGCCGACAGCGCTTCGAGATTCACCGATACGCCACGGCGCTGCGCGATATCGAACATGTTGAGCACCACGATCAGCGGCCGCCCGGTGCGCTTCAGCTCGAGCACCAGCCGGAAAGTGAGGCGAAGATTGGTGCAATCGGCGATGCACAGCACCAGGTCCGGCAGTGCTTCGCCCGGAAACTTGCCGAGCACGACGTCGCGGGTGATTTCCTCGTCGGGGCTGCGGCCGCGCAGCGAATAGGTGCCGGGCAGGTCGACCAGCGAGATCTGCCGACCGGTTGGCGTCACGAAGGCGCCGGCCTTGCGCTCGACGGTAACGCCGGGATAGTTGGCGACCTTCTGTCGGCTTCCGGTCAGGGCGTTGAACAGCGAGGTCTTGCCGCTGTTCGGGGCGCCGACCAGGGCGACGTGGATGGACCTGAATTCCAGCGGGACGACATTCATCAGATTACGACAACCGACATGGCCTCGCGCCGCCGCAGCGCGATGGTGATGTTATCGACGCGGACCGCGATCGGATCGCGACGGATGGCGCCCTCGTGCAGGATCTCGATCCGCGCGCCTTCGACGAACCCCATTTCGATCAACTGACTTTCCAGCTCGGTCGCCGACAGCGAAGATCCGCCGGCCCGCACATCCAGTCCCTGGATCGTCCCGCGGAAGCCGCGGGGGGCATTGCCGAGAAGGCGGGGTGTGGCATCGATGCTGCTCATGCCACGCTTCTTCCAAGCGCCGGTGCAAGGGTCAAGCGCCGAGTACCCATTTAGAAGGATTGTAAAAACACGATGTCGGCACGCAGGTATTCGCTGGTCGGGGTTTGGCCTGATCGACATCCCCGACGCCGCGGGCGATAAGGCCTGCACAGCCATGGAGCCCCGATGATCGCCAGCCTTTCGTTGATCCTGCTGTGCCAGCTGGCCGGCGAGATTTTTGTGCGCGCGGTGGCGCTGCCGATGCCCGGCCCGGTGGTCGGGCTGCTGCTGCTGCTGGTCCTGTTGCTGCTGCGCGACCGCTTTTCCCGGCTGGCACGCGGGCCGCTGCGGGGCGGTGGCGTCGAGAGTGGCGCCAGGGGCCTGGTAGCGCATTTATCGTTGCTATTCGTGCCGGCGGGTGTCGGCGTGGTGCAGAAGCTCGATTTGCTGGCGGAGAACGGCCTGGCCATCATGGCGGTGCTGGCGATGTCGGTGCTCGTCACCCTGCTGGCGACGGTGGCGACCTTTCTGGTGGTCGGGCGTCTGATCGATCGCCGGTCGACCGCGCCATGACCCCGAATTCGTTTTCGCTCTGGGTCTATCTCTCGCAGACGCCACTGCTGTGGCTGACCGTGACCCTGCTGGTCTATGCCATCGCCGACGCCATGTCGCTAGCCACCGGCCGGCATCCTTTGGCCAACCCGGTGTTTCATTCGATATGGCTGATCGCGGCGTTCCTGCTGCTGACCGGCACCTCCTACACCACCTATTTCAGCGGTGCGCAGTTCGTGCATTTTCTGCTCGGCCCGGCGACCGTGGCGCTGGCGGTGCCGCTATACGAAAATCGCAAGGTGGTAGCGGCGGCGATCCTGCCGATGCTGGTGGCACTGGTAGTCGGCTGTGTGACGGCCATCGTTTCGGTGGTGTTGCTGGCACAGGCCTTCGGGCTGCCCCGCAATATCGTGCTGTCGCTGGCGCCGAAGTCGGTCACCGCCGGCGTCGCCATGGGCATCAGTGAATCGCTCGGCGCCGATGCGTCGCTCACCGCCGTCGCGGTGATCCTCACCGGCATCATGGGGGCGATGATCGTGACCCCGCTGATGAACCGGATGGGCATCACCGATTTCCGCGCGCGCGGTTTCGCGGCGGGACTGGCGTCGCATGGTATCGGCACGGCGCGGGCCTTCCAGGTTGATGCCGTCGCTGGTGTGTTCGCCGGTATCGCCATGAGCCTGAACGCGCTGGTGACGTCCCTGCTGGTGCCACTCGCGATGACGCTGCTGCTGCGTCGATGATCACATTCATCGGTGTCAAAACATCGGAGTTGTGATGTCGCCGCCATGGAGCCACCCGGCAAAGCTGGGTAAGGTCGCCCCCGTGCAAACAAGAAACGGCCATTCATGATCACGGTGATGCAAGGCGCGCTGGGGCTCGCATCGGGGGTGCTGGTCGGGTTTTCGCTCGGGCTGGTTGGCGGTGGCGGCTCGATCCTCGCGGTGCCGCTGATGGTCTATGTCGTCGGCGTTCCCGATCCCCATGTGGCGATCGGCACCAGTGCCATCGCCGTGGCCGCCAATGCCGCCGTCAATCTCGGTAATCACGCCCGTGGCGGCAATGTACACTGGTCCTGCGCGTTGGTATTCGCCGCGGCGGGCGTTATCGGCGCGCTCGGCGGAGCCAGCCTCGGCAAGACGGTGGACGGCAACAACCTGCTGGTGCTGTTCGCGATCCTGATGCTGGTGATCGCGCTACTGATGTTGAAGACCCGTTCACGGGCCGGCGAGGCACGAGTCGAGATCAGCATTGCCAATACGCCGGCGCTGCTGGCGCTCGGCCTCGTCACCGGGACACTGTCTGGCTTCTTCGGCATCGGCGGCGGCTTCCTGATCGTTCCGGCGTTGATGCTGGCAACCGGCATGTCGATCATGAGCGCGATCTCGTCGTCGCTGGTCGCCGTCACGGCGTTCGGCCTCACCACCGCGTTCAGCTATGCCTGGTCCGGCATGATCTCGTGGAATCTGGCCGCGGTCTTCATCGTTGGCGGATTGCTCGGCGGTCTCGCCGGTACCGGCTCCGCCCGGCATTTGTCGCGGCGACGCGGCGCGCTGAATACCACGTTTGCGTCTATCATTATCGTGGTGGCGCTCTATATGTTGGCGCGGAATATTTACGTCACATGAGCAAGGGCGCGCACGGCGTCGGGAGACCAAGCATGAGCGCCAGCATCGATCCCCGACCTGCAACGTACGCCACCACGCGCCGCTCCGCTTTGGGCCTGCTCGGTGGCGCGCTGTTGCTCGGGACGCAGCGGGGAGCGCTGGCCGCGCCCGCCGATGGCAAGGAAGAAGACGTCCTCAACGAGGCGTCGGTATTGCGCGATCCGGATATCCCGGTGGCCGGCAATGCCAAGGGCGATATCACCATCGTCGAATATTTTGATTATCAGTGTCCGTATTGCCGCAAGCTGGCACCCGACCTCACCGCCGCCGTCAAGCAGGACGGCAAGGTCCGCCTGGTGTTCAAGGACTGGCCGATCCTCGGGCCGGTCTCGGTCTACGCCTCGCGGCTGGCGATGGCGACCAAGTATCAGGGCAAATTCGTCGAGGCGCATGATGCGCTGATCCGGCTTGATTCGAGGCTGACCGAGGATATCGTCCGCGATCGCCTCGCCAAATCCGGCATCGATGTCGATCGCGCGATCGCCGATCTGCAGGCCAATCAGGATGCTATCGCCGCCACCTTGAAGCGTACCAACGAGCAGGCCAGCGCGTTCGGCTTCAACGGCACGCCGGCGTTTATCATTGGCAAATTCCGAGTGCCCGGTCCGCTGGACAAGGTCCAGTTCGGACAGGCCATCGCCGATGCGCGCAAGGCCAGCAAGAAACAATAGACCGCGAAAAACCGCCCGCATCTCAGGATGCGGGCGGTCCATATTGCTTGAACGCAGGGATCAGTTCGACGTCAGTCTGATCCAGTCCTTCTGGGTGCGCGTCTTCAACGCGCTCCATTCGGTGGCGGCGACGTCCCAGTTCACGATCGGTCGGTGCTCCTGCGCCACCTGGCCGTTGGCCACAGACGATGTCGCCATCGAATCATAAATGTAAACGCCAGCCGTCAGCATCAGCGCCCCCAGAAGCATTCCTACAATCATCCGCATGGCAAATTCTCCAATGAGCATAATTAACTCGACGCAGCATGGATAGTTCCGGTGGCTGGAACGTGGCGCAGCAAAGGAGTTGTTGCGCTACGAGCGTGGTTTCACGGTGGATGCGGGGGACGCTTTGTGGCTGCCGGGTAGCCGCCGCCACCAGGATGTGGCGAAACCTTAATTTGGCAGTCTGCACGCCGTAATCTGGCAAGTACCATTGATCGAAACGCCGGCGCCGATGGCGTCACCCGATCGATGGAGATGTCCTCATGATCAGCCAGCCTTCACAGTTTCCGCAAGATCCGGAATTCGTGCGCCGGCGCTTGCTGCCGTCCGTCCGGCGTATCGCGCTGATGGCCTCGGTGGTGGCGGTACCGTTCGCCAATGGTTGACGGCTCACCAGAACGGCGGCGCTGCCTGGCGCCGCCGCTGGCTGTGCAGACCTCGCGACAGGTGTCGAAATTCAGCTATTCGCGGCTGGCGACCTTGCTGCTGGAGGGCAGCGCACTCATCGCGCCGTTCTGGATCACCACCACGCGGCTGCCGGTATTGACCCGGCTGTAGAGGTCGATGA
Organism: Tardiphaga sp.; assembly: GCF_025356345.1. Lineage (GTDB taxonomy): Bacteria > Pseudomonadota > Alphaproteobacteria > Rhizobiales > Xanthobacteraceae > Tardiphaga. Next base: position 18,969 of record NZ_JANXTC010000117.1, on the reverse strand, counting down.
TGTCCTGGTTCATCAGCCGGATGCAGCCGCTGGACACGGCGTGACCGATGGTTTCCGGCTCGGTGGTACCGTGGATACGGAACATGGTGTCGCGGTCGCCCTGGTACAGATACAGGGCGCGGGGGCCGAGCGGATTGTCGAGGCCACCTTCCATGCCGCTGGCCATCTTGCGATAGCGCGCCGGCTCGCGGTTCATCATGTTCTCGGTCGGGCTCCAGTGCGGCCATTCCGCCTTGCGGTTGATGGTGGCATTGCCGGCGAAAGCCAGCCCGGCCTTGCCGACGCCGATGCCGTAGCGCATCGCGCGGCCGTTGCCCTCGACCAGATAAAGATGGCGCGCGGCGGTATCGACGACAATGGTGCCGGCGGGCTCCCTGGTGCGATAATCCACGGCCTGGCGCAGCATCCGCGGGTCGATATCGCTGAGGTCGATCGCCGGAACCGCATGGCCGCCATCGTTCATCTCGGCATATTGGCTGGACGCGCCGCTGGCAAATCCGCCAGGCGACAGAGCCCCGTTACTGGCACAGCCTGCCAGCAACGCCGGCAACAGCAAAAGCGCGAAAACGCGCAGTCCGTATTTTCCGCCAAAAGCCGTCATCAAAAGTTCCTGTCGCCGCCGCGTTTGGTCGCCTGCGGGAGGCAACGGATCCACACCCTCGGTTGAAGCCTGCGGCCGCTGAAAGGAAGTGACAATCGTGTTAGCAGTGCCGCCGTGCCACGGTTTGCGCGACGCTGTGATGATCGAGCCACAGCACGGTTTTGTTCTATGGTGTTTCCGCCCGTTGATGGGTTCCAAAGCGCTCGACCATGGTTTCGCTGGCCTGGTTCAGTCCGATCACCTCGACCGTGGCGCCGTGGCGGCGCAGTTTCAGCACGATATCGTCCAGCGCGCCGATCGCGCTGATATCCCAGAAATGCGCGGCGCTGACGTCGATTCGTACCCGCGGCAATACGTCCTGATAATCGACCGCGTCGATCAGGCTTTGTGATGAGGCGAAGAATACCTGCCCGGCGACGCGATAGGTAATCTCGCGACCATCGTCGGAGCGCTCGGTGGTGATGCCGAGCAGCCGCGCCACCTTGGCGGCGAAGAACACGCCGCTCAGCACCACGCCGCCGAGCACGCCCATCGACAGGTCCCCGGTCGCGACCACCACGATGACCACGGCCAGCATCACCACGCTGGAGCTCAGTGGATGCGACCGCAGGTTGGTGATCGACGACCACGAGAAGGTCGAGATCGACACCATGATCATGACGGCGACCAGAGCGGCCATCGGGATCCGCTTGACCCAGTCGCCGAGCACCACGATCAGGAACAACAGGAAACATCCGGCGAACAACGTCGACAACCGCGTTCTTGCCCCGGCGCTGACATTGATGACCGATTGCCCGATCATGGCGCAGCCGCCCATCGCGCCGAGAAAGCCGGTGACGAAATTGGCGACACCCTGACCGATGCATTCGCGATTCTTGTTGCTGCCGGTATCGGTCATGTCATCGACGATCGACGCCGTCAGCAGCGATTCCAGCAGGCCGACCGCCGCCATGGTCAGCGAATAGGGCAGGATGATTCGCAGCGTGTCCCAGTTGAAGGGCACCTGCGGCAGCGCGAAGAACGGCAGGCTGGAGGGCAATTCGCCCATGTCGCCGACGGTGCGCAGCTCGACCCCGGAGAACAGCGTGAAGACGGTCAGCGCGACGATACTGACCAGAGCGGAGGGCACGCGTTTCGTCAGATAGGGAAACAGATAGATGATGGCGAGGCCGGCGGCGACCATCGCAAAGGTAGGCCAGCCCACATTCGTCAGTTGCGGTAGCTGTGCCATGAAGATCAGGATAGCCAGCGCATTGACGAAACCGGTCATCACCGAGCGCGAGACGAATTTCATCAACAGGCCGAGCCGCAATGCGCCCGCCGCGATCTGCAGCAGCCCCATCAGCACGGTGGCGGCGAACAAATATTGCAGGCCATGGTCGCGCACCAGCGTGATCATCAGCACCGCCGTCGACGCGGTCGCCGCGGAGATCATCGCCGGACGACCGCCAACAATGGCGGTCACGACCGCGATCGAGAACGACGCATACAGGCCGATTTTCGGATCGACGCCGGCGACGATGGAAAAACCGATCGCCTCCGGAATCAGCGCCAGCGCCACCAGCGTGCCGGACAGCAATTCGGTGGGAATATTGGTCAGCCATTCGCGGCGAAATCGTTGAACAAAAGTCATGGCAAGAAACCGATACGTTCAGCGTGGCGACGGGCGACGCCCGTTCGGCCTGAGAGCAGATGCTGCATGTCTCGCTGAGATTTCCGGGGGATAGGCGCCCGGACGAGCCACCCGATCAAATCGGGTCCGACGATGCGCTGAACCTGCCCTTTGCGTGCCGCGGGATCAAGTCTTGTGATGCGTGTGGTCAAATTTTAATGCGAAGAAGTCGCAGATGGTCCATCCAGCTTGCATCACTGTCGCTTGCATATTAGAGGACACAGCCGCGCCCGGTCGCGTCACTCCAACGAGCATTCAAATGACAAGCGTTCGCAGTCTGGCGCAAGGCAGCATCGTCGTGGGCTTCGCTGTCCTCGGGCTGAAATATGTCGCCTATCAGTTGACCGGCAGCGTGGCGCTGCTGTCCGACGCGATCGAAAGCATCGTCAATGTGGTGACGGCGATCGTCGCGCTGCTCGCGGTCAGCCTCAGCGCCAAGCCCGCCGATGAGGAACATCCCTACGGTCATCACAAGGCCGAATATTTTTCCGCGGTGCTCGAGGGCGTGTTGATCGTGCTGGCCGCGATTTTAATCCTGCGTGAGGCGTGGTTCAGTTATCTGGCGCCGCGCCCGCTGGAGGCGCCGTGGCTCGGGCTCGCGGTCAACGGATTGGCCACGGTGCTGAATGCCGGCTGGGCCTGGGCGCTGATCCATCGCGGCCGCCAGTTGAAATCACCGGCGCTGGCGGCGGATGGCCGGCATCTGGTCACCGACGTGGTATCCTCGATCGGCGTGCTCGGCGGCGTCGGCGTGGCGGCGCTATCCGGAATTGCCGTTCTCGATCCCATTCTGGCGGCGCTGGTGGCGCTTAACATCCTGTGGGCCGGCTGGGCCCTGATGAAGGAATCGCTCAGCGGGTTAATGGACGAGGCGATCCCACCGACGACCCTCGTGACCATCAAGAAGATCATCTCGACGCAGTCCGATGGCGCGATCGAGGCCCACGACTTGCGTACCCGCCGCGCCGGCCGCATGACTTTCATCGATTTCCATCTGGTGGTCGCCGGCAGCACCACGGTCAGCGCGGCGCACGATATCTGTGACCATCTCGAAGTCGCGATCCGGCAGGAGATCGGCGAAGCACTGATTACCATCCATGTCGAGCCCGATGACAAGGCCAAGCATTCCGGGATTGTGGTGCTGTAATCCTGCTTTCGGCACCCTCGGCTTTGACAGCTTCCGCCGCCGTGTTAGTTAAAGGGCAGGGAACAGTCCTTTGAAACATTCATCACGCAAACGCTTTTTCGGAGCCGTGGCATCCCTCGCCGCGGCCTATGCGCTTGTGCTGAATGTGGTGCTGTCCAGCATGCTGCTGGCCGCGATGTCACCGACCGCCATGGCGGCGGGCTTCGAGATCTGCGCCAATAATCCGGACTTTGCCGCCGCCCATGACGACGCCGGCAAGCAGACCGGCAAGCCCGCGCTGCATTGCCCGGTCTGCGTCGGCCATCATGCCCCCGGTGCGCCGCCGTCGCCGGTCGCCTGGCTGGTTTCACGGGTGGCCGTCACCATTGCTCCGGCTTTCGCGCCGGACATCGCGTTTGTGGCGCACCCTGCCCACACCAGCCACCAGGCCCGTGCCCCACCGCGACTGAGCTGACGACCGCGCGCGTTTTGCGCGCCCAATCTTTCGTCAACTCATCTGGTGGAATCCTATGTCATCCGTCTCCATGCGGCTGCGCGGCGTCCTGCTCGCTTCCGTTGCTGCGTTCCTATCCGGCGCGGCCGCCGCCCAGGCCGGCCCGTACAGTGCGCTGCCCGCCGTCACCGTCGATGCCCCTTTGCCGAAAAACCGCGCCGCTGCCCGCCCGCCGCGCGCCGCCGAGCTCGTGTCGCGGGCCTCAAATCGTCCGTCTGCGGCTAGCCCGCAACCAGCGCAAGCGCCCGGCGTTCCCGGCGCGCTCACGGTGGCGACCGCGCAGCAGGCGCTGCGCGAGATTCAGCAGACGCCGGGTGGCGTCGCTCTGGTCAGCGCCGACGCCTGGAAAAATTCCACGGTCGGCAACACCGTCAAGGACATCCTGGATTATGTGCCCGGCGTGATCGCGCAGCCAAAATGGGGCGACGACACCCGGCTGTCGATTCGCGGCTCCGGCCTGTCGCGCAATTTCCACCTGCGCGGCGTGCAGCTTTATATGGACGGCATCCCGATCAATACCGCGGATGGCTACGGCGATTTCCAGGAGATCGATCCGACCGCCTATAAATATGTCGAGGTCTACAAGGGCGGCAATGCGCTGCGGTTCGGCGCCAATTCGCTCGGTGGCGCGATCAATTTCGTCACGCCGACCGGCCGCGATCCGTTTGCCAACTCGGCCAGTCTCGATGCCGGCGCGTTTGGTTATCGTCGGCTACAGGCCAGCACTGGCGGCGCCAACGGCCCGTGGGACGGCTTCATCACCGCCTCGACCCAGGCCGCCGACGGGTTTCGCGATCACAGCGATGGGCATTCGACTCGCATCAGCGGCAATGTCGGCTACCAGTTCTCGCCGGATTTCGAGACCCGGTTCTATCTCAACGCCAATGAGGTGCGGCAGCGCATTCCCGGTTCGGTCACGAAAGATTCGGCGCTGAACGCGCCAACCCAGGCGCTCGCCGCCAATGTCACCGGCGACCAGCAGCGCAATATCGATACCGTGCGGCTCGCCAACAAGACCACGATCCGCTTCGACAACACCACGATCGATTTCGGCGCCTTCGGCGTCGACCGCCATCTGATGCACCCGATCTTCCAGTGGCTCGACTACAAATATGTCGACTATGGCGGTTTCGCCAAGGTGACCGACGATCGCACTATCGGCGGCTTTCGCAATTTGTTCGTGGGTGGTGTGAATGTCATCAATGGTGAGATCGACAACAAACAGTATGTCAATGTCGGCGGTCAGAAGGGGGCGCTGACGTCGTCGTCACTTGATTCGTCGAAGAACATTTCGGTCTATGCCGAGAATTCATTCTACTTTCTGCCGACGGTGGCAGCGGTGGTCGGCACGCAATTGCTCTATGCGACTCGGAGCCGGCGGGATCGTTTTCTCAGCGATGGCGACCAGTCCGGATCGACCTCGTTCAACCTGTGGAGCCCGAAAGGCGGGCTGCTGTGGAATATCGATCCGACCTGGCAGGCCTATGCCAATGTCTCGCGTAGCGCCGAAGTGCCGAGTTTTGGCGAAAGCTCGCAGGGCGTCGGCATTCCCACGATTCCGTTCACCAGCATCCTCCCGCAGCGCGCCACCACCTATGAGATCGGCACCCGCGGCCGGCGGCCTGATCTGACCTGGGAACTGACCGGATACCGCGCCGGGATCAACGACGAACTACTGTGTCTGTACAGCGCGTTCGGCAATTGCAATGTCACCAATGCCGACCGCACGGTGCACCAGGGCATCGAGGCGGGTCTCGGCGTCGCGCTGATCAAGGGCCTGGTCGCGACAGGCGAGCAGCCCGACAGGCTGTGGCTCAATCTCGCTTATACGCTGAATGATTTCCGGTTCGATCATGATGCGCTATTCGGCAACAATATCCTGCCCGGCGCGCCGCGGCATTATCTGCGTGCCGAACTTCTATACAGGCATGCCAACGGCTTCTACATCGGTCCCAACCTCGAATGGGTGCCGCAATCCTATTACGTCGACAGCGCCAACACGCTCAGGACCGAGCCCTACGCGCTCTGGGGCTTGAAAGCCGGCGTCGACAATGGCGGCACCTATTCCGGCTATATCGAGGCGCGCAATATCGCCAACACCGCCTACATCTCCTCGGCCAGCATCATCGATCGGGCGACGCCGACCTCGGCGCTGTTCGAACCCGGCAGTGGTCGCGCCGTCTATGCCGGGATCAAGGCGCGGTGGTGAAACCAATGATCAATGACCTCCTGAAAGGACCAACCATGAAAAATCTCTCCATGCTTGCAACGGCGACGGCACTCGCCGTGGGGACGCCGGCCGACGCCCATGTGTTCCTGCAGAGCGGCGCCGGCACCATTGGTGGTTCCTACCGCGCCGTGCTGGCGGTGCCGCATGGTTGCGCGGCCTCTGCCACCACCAAGGTGACGGTGAAAATCCCGGAGGGCATGATCGCGGTGAAGCCGATGCCGAAGCCCGGCTGGAGCATCGAGACCAAGAAGGGCGCCTATGCGCAATCGTATGATTTCATGCACGGCATGAAAGCCGCCGACGGTGTTCAGGAGATCACCTGGAGCGGCAAGCTCGACGACGCGTTCTATGACGAGTTCGTTTTCTCGAGCTACCTGCCGGAGGTCTTGAAGGCCGATGCGCCGCTCTATCTGCCGACGCTGCAGACCTGCGAGACCGGTTCGGAAAACTGGGCGGAGATCGCGGTCGCGGGGCAAGATCCGCACGCGCTGAGGTCGCCGGCGCCGATGCTGCGGCTGGTGGCCTCGACGCGGCCGGCGATGGCCGGCATGGTCCATGCTGGCGAATTGATGATCTCGACGCCGTGGACGCGTGCGACGCCGCCCGGCGCCAAGGTTGCCGGTGGCTATCTCACCGTGATGAACATGGGCAAGGCAAGTGATCGCCTGATCGGCGGCAGTTTCGGCGACAGCGGTCGCATCGAGGTTCATGAGATGAGCATGACCGACGGGGTAATGCGAATGCGCCCGCTCGGCGACGGCCTTGAGATCAAGCCAGGTGCTACCGTCAAGCTTGAGCCGGGCGGCTATCATCTGATGATGCTGGATCTCGCCAAGCCCTTTAAACAAGGTGACAAGGTCAAGGCGCAGCTGCGGTTCGAGAAGGCTGGAACAGTCGAGATCGAACTGGATGTTAATGCCGTCGGTGCGACAGCGCCGGCCGGCGGTCACATGCACTAGCGACAGGAATCCGGATGAGCGTTGCCATCAGCAATGCTCATCCCGTGCTAGCGCTGCGATCGGCCTCAGCGATGGCCGTCGCTGACATGGATCCCGTCAGGCGAATGATCGAGCCCGACAGGGATCTGGATCCGCAGCGAGGTGATCGCCTGGCAGTGCGGGCAGCCGAACAACCGAACCTCGCAGTCCTCCAATTGTACAATTTCCTTGAAGAAGATCTGAGTTTTACAGCTGGTGCATTTCAGATGAGTGGTGCGGATGTTGTCGTTGCCGTGCGCACTCATTCTACTCGGAACAAGGCTTCGTCTGACAAGACCAACGGTGGATGTGCGCGGCAAGATGGGTGCCTCAAAATTGCAACAAACGCAGGATGCATTTCAGCTACTCAAACAGACTCCTGAAGTTTCAGTTCCACCCTTTTTAATTTATTTCATACGCACGCCATGATGGGTGGTATCCAATCAGCCGCCTGTTCAATTGTCGGTCACCGGACAGTAGTCGTGCTATCGCAGCGGCTGTCGATGGGTCGCCATCAATGCAGGCGTGGCGCCTTCAGCAGCCGGGCCCGGTCGGTCGAAACCAGCTCGACATCAAAGGTGTCGCCGCCGCGATACAGTGTCAGCGGGACATCGACGCCAGCCGGACCCAAGGCCCACAAGGCGCGATAGAACTCGGCGGCGTCAGAGACGTCCTCGCCATTGACCGCCAGGATGACGTCGCCGGTCTTGAGTTCGGCGCGCGCCGCCGGGCCCTTGGCGGCAAGACCCACCACGACAACCTTGTCCTCGACCTCGGCGGCGTAAAGCCCGAGCCAGGGCCGGGCCGGTCTGTTCACCTTGCCGAATTTCTTGAGGTCATCGAGGATCGGCTTCAACAGATCGATCGGCACCACCATGTTGAGATGCTCGCTCTTGCCGCCATGCTCGCGTTCGATCTGCAGCGAGCCGATTCCGATCAATTCTCCCCTGGCATTGATCAGCGCCGTGCCACCCCAGTTGGGATGCGCCGGATGCGTGAAGATCGCCTCATCGAGCAGATATTCCCAGTAGCCGGAGAATTCCTGGGTGGCGGCGATCTTGCCGGCCACCGAGCGGGTACGGCCGCCGACGCCGCCGACCACGATACGATCGCCGATCTCGACCTTGCTGGATTCGCCGAGCGACAGCGGTGCGAAGTCGACATCGCCCAGCGCCTGCACCAGCCCGAAGCCGGTCTCCTGATCGACGCCGAGCGCATGACCGGGCACCACGCGGCCGTCGCCGAGATGCAGCCAGATGGTCTCCGCCTCGGTGATCAAATAGCCGATGGTCAGCACCAGCCGATCGCCGATCAGCACGCCATTGCCGGCGCGTTCGGTGCCTAATGTCTGCGCCGTAAAGGCGTCTTCCGGGATGATGCAATGCAGCCCGACCACCGCCTCCAGCGTCTTTTCGAGGTCGAACGCAAAATCCTCCGCGCGCGGCTGGACGGAGGCGGGCACCTTCCATTCGGTCAATGAGGGCATGCAGGGGGCTCCTGTTGGCTGGGCGTCGGCGTTGAAGCCTGGATATGTGCATGATGCTGCAATAATTCCAGCCTGCTGGCGCGGAGCGATCTATTGCGGGCGATTGGCTGCCGTCGCGTGCAGAGCGCTTTTCACACGCTCCAGCATTCGACCCAGATCGAATTCCGTCACCAGGATTTCGTCCAACCCCAGAGGGCAGGCAGTCGGCCATGCCGGCACTTGCAATCCTGTGCTCTTCAGAACGTTGGTTGTGCCGTTCTGCGCGGCCTTCCAGACCCGGTCGAGTTCGATGCGCTGTCTCATTCCGGGTGTGAAAGCCAGAACAGCATCGGCTTGGAAGGTGACGACTTCGTTTATCCAATGCTGGCGTGATGGACTGTCAGGCAGAATCGCCAGCTTCAAGAGATGCATCAAGACCTGCCGCGGCAGGCTGGAAACCTCACGAATTTCGCCGCGGCCGATGTCTTCGATCTCTTCAGCGAGATTGTCGATATCAAGCGCGAAGGCGCCGCGCGGCACCCGCCGCAGCAGAGCAGCCTGTTCCTGCGTCCAGGTGTAGAAGTCGGTATCGTGCTGGTGGGCTGTTGCCGTCGTGTGCTCGGGAAGCGTTTTCACGATGCTCTCCTACGGATCGAGCTCCGTATCCCAATAGAGATAGTCCAGCCAGCTGCCATGCAGATAGTTCGGCGGGAACAGCCGGCCGTTGCGGTGCAACTGGTGCACGGTGGGCGCGAAGGCGGTCTGGCGCGGAAACATCTTGGCTTGCTGCGTCGTCATGTTGCCCTTGCGCAAATTGCACGGCGAGCAGGCCGCGACGACGTTTTCCCAGGTGGTCTGGCCGCCCTTCGAACGCGGGATGATGTGGTCGAAGGTCAGGTCGTCATGCGCGCCGCAATATTGGCACGAGAAGCGGTCGCGCAAGAACACGTTGAAGCGGGTGAACGCCGGGTGCGTCGTCGGCCTGACGAAGGACTTCAGCGACACCACGCTGGGCAGCTGGATTTCGAACGACGGGCTGTGCACCGCGTGGTCATAGTGCTCGACGATGTTGACGCGATCGAGGAACACCGCCTTGATCGCGTCCTGCCACGACCAGAGAGACAGCGGATAATAACTCAGCGGCCGGAAGTCCGCGTTGAGGACCAGAACCGGCCAACCGCCTTGCGAGACATGTGCGTTCAATTAACGCTCCTGACCCCCACCAGAGACTGCGGCGCAGCCTGTCCTCACATACTACAGTCAGCGTGACGGCATTGTGAAGGGCGTTGGCGGACTGTCTGACATTCCGCGGTGCGCCGCGACCTTTTTGATCGCCGCGGGTGGTCGGCGCCCGCCATGGCGGTTAAACCCCCGTCAGCGCCTCGAACGAGGCCCCCAAGTTCCGGACCTGCTCCATGGCCACTCCTTCGCGTTTTCTTGAGGCGCCGCAATGGCTTCGCGCATTGGTGCGCGCCCACGAAACGGGCCTGGCGGCGCTCGCGGCACTGATCGGCGCACTTGGCGGGCTGGTGGTGGCGCTGATGAGCGCGATGGTCGGCGCCATGCATGCGGTATTGTTCAACCTCGAATGGGGGCAGCGGCTATCGAGCCAGTTCTGGATCGACCCGGTACGCGCGCTGCTGGTTCCCAGCCTCGGCGGGCTGCTGCTCGGCCTCGCCTTTCTCGCGCTGGCGCGCTGGCGGCCGGGGCGGGAGGTCGATCCGATCGAGGCCAATGCGTTGTATGGCGGCCGGATGTCGTTTCGTGGCAGCGTCATCGTGGCGCTACAGACGGTGTGGTCGAGCGGCGTCGGCGCCTCCGTCGGGCTGGAGGCCGGCTATACCCAGCTCGCCAGCGGCCTCGGCGCCTCGATCGGCCGCGCCTTCCATTTGCGCCGCGCCGACCAGCGGGTGCTGGTCGGCTGTGGTGCCGCCGCGGCCATTTCCGGAACCTTCGGCGCGCCGCTGGCCGGCGCCTTCTATGCCTTCGAACTGGTGATCGGTGGTTATACGCCGGCCAGCCTGATGCCGGTCGGGGTAGCGGCGGTGACCGGTTACTTCGTCGCCCACGCTTTCGAACCGCTGTCACTCGGCGTCGTCGCTGGGCGCGTTGGCGACGTGCTCGGTCACGATCTCGCGGTGGCGGCGCTGCTTGGCCTGCTGGCCGCTCTGTTCGGCATCGGCATCATGCGCGTCGTGGCATGGTGCGAGGCGCTGTTGGCCCGGACAGGGCTATGGGCGCCGCTGCGGCCCGCGCTCGGCGGGCTGGCGGTCGGCCTGCTGGCGCTGCTGACGCCGCAGGTGATGTCGTCCGGCCATGGCGCGCTGCACTTTGCCGGAATGACCGCCTATCCGCTGGCGCTGATCGCCTTCGTCATGGCGCTGAAGACGGTTGCCTCGATCATCTCGCTCGGCACCGGGTTTCGTGGTGGCTTGTTTTTCGCGACGCTGTTTCTCGGCGCGTTGGGCGGTCATCTGTTCGCGGCCGGATTCGACCTGTTGTGGCCCGGCCTCAATCTCGATCCCAACGTCTACGCCATCATCGGCATGAGCGCGCTATCGGCCTCGGTGATCGGCGGGCCGCTGACGATGTCGTTCATCGCGCTGGAATCCACCGGTAATCTCTGGCTCACCACGGCGGTGCTGGTCGCCGTCATCATCTCCACGCAATTGACGCGCGAATGGTTCGGCTATTCGTTCGCGACATGGCGGCTGCATCTGCGCGGCGAGACCATCCGCAGCGCCGCCGATGTCGGCTGGCTGCGCGATCTCACGGTGGAGCGACTGATGCGCCGCGATGTTGGCACCGTCGATGCGGGCACACCGCTCGTCGAATTCCGTGAAAAATTTCCGCTCGGCTCCAAGACGCAAGTGGTCGTGGTCGACGCGGAAGGCCGCTATCTCGGACTTGCCGTGGTGGCCGAGGCGCATTCGCCCGACGTCACCGCATTCCGGCTCGACTCGCTGCTGCATTGTCGCAACGTCGTGCTGCATCCGGAAATGAACATCCGCGACGCCATGGTGGTGTTCGAAGGCGCCGAGGCGGAATCGCTGGCGGTGGTCGAGGCCGAGGGTCATCACGTGGTCGGCACGCTTACCGAAGCCCATGCCGTGCGGCGCTACGCGGAAGAATCCGAACAGCGCCGCCGCGAGGCGGTCGGGGAAATCTGAGAGCATTGCGGTCCCCGTAGGCGAATGCGTGGTGGAGGCCAATCAGTCCAGCGACAACATATGGCCATGGCGCGGTGAGGCCCGGCCGCCCAGCGTTTCGCGATACACCTGCTCGACCGCCGCCGGCCCTTGACTCTGGATCACCTCGATCCAGCGTTCCAGATGCGGTGAAAAGCCCGACCATGCCGCGCCGAGCCGCTGCTCGATGCCGCCCGTGCCCCATTGCTTCGCACGAAGGCGAATCTGGTCCGGCGCGAAGAACCATGTCGGCGGCGCGCCGGGCAGATCGACATCTTCACCAGCCAAATCCTGGTGCGTCAGTCCGATGCGCGCGCTGTGGACAAGTTTATCACCATAGCGCCGATGCACGCGGTGGCGCAGGTCGGCGCTGCCGGCGAAGTCGATCAACGCCGTCGGCACCGTGCCCGGCAGCGTCTCGATATTTTCATAAGTCACGACCTCGTCGTAGCAGCCGAGCGACGCGACAAAATCTGCGTTCGCTGCCGAGGTAAGGCCGATGACGCGGACCGGCCGTCGCTGTGTGTGCAGCAGATGCGCCAGCCCGATCGCCGTTTTGCTCGACGCGCTGGACAGCAACACGGAGGTGGCGCCGAAGAATTGGTGTTCGGCGAGAGCCGCGTCGACCAGAAAGGACAGCATGAATAGCGGCCGCAGCAGCGCCTGATAGTCGCCTAGCCGACCGGCAAAGGCCGGATCGCCGCCGACACGTGCATAGGCGTTGTAGACCGCGGCAACGCCCTGCCGATGCGCCGCCGCGTCGCGCAGCCCGCGCTTGCTGACATCGGCGGCCTCGATCACCAGATGCGTGGCCATCGGGAAATAGCCGAACAGTCTTTCGCCGGCGTCTATCCGCGGATGGCGCGACGCGATCACCTCGCCAAAACCCCATACCGGAATGATGCCGAGACCCGCCGGCGCCGGGAATAGCTGCCAGTACTTCAGGGAATCGCCGAGCATCGCATAGGTGATGTTATTGGCGGTGAAGGCGAAGCGATCGACTTTCACCAGCAGACTTTCCTCTGGCAGTTCGCCGCGCGCCGGCAACGGCGTCTCGATCAATCTGCGATCAGCCAAGTCAGTTCGGGAAACAACGAATTCCACGGACGTCGGCATGTCAGCTCCTCCGGTTGGCGCTGCATGCTTGCCGATGCCGATGTCTGTTTTGCGACAGGGGCTGTTTTAAACAGCGTTCGACTGGAGTGCTGTTGTGGTCACCATGGGATTGGTTGGCCGAACCGATCGAGAAATCCACCGGAGTCATCAGGCTGCAACTTGTCAATCGCTTCTAGCAGATCCGCCGCGGCGGCGTGCGGCGTCTGCACGTCGAGCCCGGTCTTGGCGAACGGCCCGGTCAGCCCTGTCGCCACCGTGCCGGGATGTAGCGCGACGCAGATGGCATGGGGGCGCTTGCGCTTCAGTTCGACCGAGGCCGTACGCACCAATTGGTTGAGCGCGGCCTTGGAGGCGCGGTAGGCGTACCAGCCGCCGAGATGGTTGTCGCCGATGCTGCCGACCTTCGCCGACAGCGTCGCAAACACGGTCTTGCCGTCGGTGGTGAGCTGCGGCAGCAGATGCTTCATCAGCAACGCCGGACCAATGGCGTTGAGCGCGAATGATTTCTGCATGTGGGCCAGATCGATCTGGCTCCAGCTTTTCTCCGGCGAAAAGGCATCGTCGTGCAGGAAGCCGGTGGCGTCGAACACCAGGCGCAGTTCGCCGCGCTGCGCGATCCCGGTGGCAGCGCGCGCGATGCTGGGCTCCGAGGTGAGGTCGATGGCGGGCTCGCTGCCGCGGCTGTAGCGCAAAATCTCGGAGAAGGTCCCGTCGGCCTGCAGCGCATCTGCAATCGCGCCACCAATGCCGCCAGAAGCGCCGATCACCACGGCGAGGCCGCCGGTCGGAAATGATTTCATTCGATGACTTTCCCGATCACGCCTTCGCGCTTCTTGATCGCGTGGTAGTGGCTCCACCACAGATGCGCCGCGGCGCCGCGCAGCGGACGCCAGGGTTCGGCCAGTGGCGCCATCTGCTTGACGGTCGGTCGCACCGCGAGTCCGAGTCCGACCTTGATCGACTCCTGGATCGCGACATCGCCGGCCGGCCAGGCGTCGCCGTGGCCGAGGCAGAACAGCAGGTAGACGTCGGCGGTCCACGGCCCGATGCCGTGCAGCCTCGTCAGCGTGTTGTGCGCGGCGTCGGCGTCTTCCTCGGCGAGCACATCGAGGTTGAGCCGTTCCGCGGCGAGTTCGCGCGCGACGCCTTTCAGCGTCTTGATTTTTGCCGCCGAGAGGCCCAGGCGGCCGAGCCGGTCGGCGCGGGCCTTGCGTAAGGACTCGGGATGAAACGGCTCGAACGCGCCGGAAACCCGGCCCCAGATCGCGGAGGCCGACGCCACCGAGACCTGCTGGCCGACAATGATCTGGGCGAGGCCCTCAAATCCCGGCGCGCGGCGGCGCAGCGCCGGCATCCCGGCGATCTCCAGGATCGGCTGCAGCCGCGCATCAAGCTTCACCAGCGCGGTGATGGCGTCGTCGAGATCGGCCTGGCTGTTGAGGTGAACGGTCATCGCGATTTAGGATCATCACGATCAGCGAAAGAGATCAATGCCGCCGGTTTTCCGTTTCGCCCCCAGCCCCAACGGCTATCTGCACCTTGGCCATGCCCGTTCGGCGCTGCTCAACTTCGATCTGGCGCGGCGCGCCGGCGGCCGGTTCCTGTTGCGGCTGGAAGATATCGACCGCGCCCGCTGCAAGCCGGAATTCAAGGCCGCGATCCTGGAGGATCTGCTCTGGCTTGGCATCGCCTGGGACGGCCCGGTGCGACGACAGTCCGACCATTTCGCGGATTACCGTGCCGCCGCCGACCGCCTTGCCGCGCAGGGCCTGCTCTACCCCAGCTTCGAGAGTCGCGCCGAGATTGCCCGGCTGGTTGCGGCGGAGCAGGCGCGGGGGCGCTGGCCGCACGACCCCGACGGTGTGCCGTTATATCCCGGCGTCGCCAAGGCGCTGTCGCCGCAGGCCGTCGCCCTTCTGCAACGGGCCGGGGCGCCGACCGCATGGCGGCTCGACATGACCCGGGCCTGCGATCGCTGCGGCGAACTGGACTGGACCGAGCGCGGCGCTGGTCCGGGCGGTGATACCGGCCGGGTGCCGACACGGCCGCAAGCCTGGGGCGACGTCATCCTCGCCCGCAAGGAGATTCCGACCAGCTATCACCTCTCGGTGGTCGTCGATGATGCCCTGCAGGGGGTGACCGACATCGTCCGCGGCCAGGATCTGTTCTGGTCGACCAGCGTACATAGGCTGCTGCAGGTATTGCTCGGGTTGCCGCGGCCCAACTACCGGCACCATCGGCTGGTTCGCGACCCAGGCGGCGCCAAGCTGGCGAAGTCGAACGGCGCTACCAGCCTGCGCGAACTGCGCAAGCGAGGCTTAAACCCGGCTGAAATCCGGCGAATGCTGGAGTTGTCCCCGTTTGACTGACCGTTGCTGTGCCAAGTGGTGTTCTAGACCTAGTACTCACGTGACTTGGTCAACCAAGCCATGGCATGCTGCGTTTGGGGACAGGTGGGTCATATGGCGCTGACATCGCGCTCGCCGCAAAAACGGCAGAAGCGCAGCAAGCAGACGCTGAAAAAACGCGTCATCAAGTCGGCGGCAGCAAAGTTGCCTGCCCGACGCAGCGCCGTGCGTTCGGGTATCATGGTTGAAGCTGCGCTGGCCGCCTTTGCCCATGAGGTTCGTACGCCGCTGACCGGCATTCTGGCGGTGAGCGATCTGTTGGCAACGTCGGATCTGGACGAGCGCGAGCGGCGCTGGGTCGATACCATCAAGGCTGGCGCCGAGCATCTGGCGGGGCTGGCGACCTTGTTCGTCGATGCCGCGCGCAGCAGCGCGTCCAAGCTCGAAGTGCGACAGGATTTTTTCGATCTGCGCGCGTTGGCGCGTAATTCCGGTGATTCGCTGGCGGGCCGCGCCGCCGCCAAGGGGCTGCAGCATGCGGTGGCGATTTCCGAGCGGCTGCCGGTATTCGTGATCGGTGATCCCGTCCGGCTGCGCGCGGCGCTGGAGAATCTGATCGACAACGCCGTCAAGTTCACCGAGCGCGGCAGCGTTACGCTGAAGGTCGGCCGGGTGCCGATGCCCGGCAAGGTCGGGGTTGCCTTCACGGTGTCCGACAGCGGCATCGGCCTGTCGCTGGCCGAGATCAAGAAACTGTTCCGGCCGTTCTCGCAGGCCAATGTGACCATCGCCTCGCGGTTCGGCGGCGCCGGCCTCGGGCTGTCATCGGTGAAGCAACTGGCGCGAGCGATGGGCGGCGACATCGTGGTGACGCCACGCCCCGGCGGCGGCACGGTCTTCACGCTGACGGTGAGCCTGGCCAAGGCCAAGGGCCCGGTCAGCATCATGTCCGGCCTCGATGACGAGGTTGCGCTCGGACCGCGCGAGACGCTGCGCGTGCTCAGCGTCGAGGACAATCCGTTCGGCCGCGTGGTGCTGAATGCGATCCTGTCCGAACTTGGCCACCATACCGAATTCATCGGCCGCGGCGAGGCCGCCGCGGAGCGCGTGGCCCACGGCGCCTTCGACGCGGTGCTGATGGACATGGTGCTGCCAGGCATCAACGGCATCGAAGCGATTCGGCAGATCCGGGCGCTACACTCGCCGCATAGCCGCGTCGCCATCATCGGGGTGTCCGGTCGCGACGATGACGAGTTGGCGTCGCTTGCCGCCGGCGCCAATGCGTTCCTGACTAAACCGGTGTCTCCACGGGCGCTAGCGACTGCGCTGCTTGAAGCGAGACGCCACGCGGCAGGCGCGACTTGATGATGGCGGCGTTGAGTTCGCCGCCATACACAAAGATCGCGGCGATGAAATACAGAAACACCAGTGCGATGATCACCGAGGCCAGCCCGGCATACATCGTTACATAGTTGTTGGCGAAGCGCGCCAGATACAGACCGAAGCCGATGCCCGACACCAGCGAGGCCAGCATGGTGAAGACGATGCCGGGCAGAATCTGGGTGAAGCCGCGCCGCCCCGCCGGCAACCAGGCATGCAGGATGAACAATACGATGATCATCGCCGTGATCGTGATGCCGTAGCGGGCGATGTTGAGCAGTTTTTCGTTGTGGGCTACCAGCAGCGGCACATAGAGCCGGACGATTTCCAGCATCAAGGGGCCAAGCACGATCAGAAACGCCATCGCCAGCGCGGTGACGGCGGCGATCAGCGTGTAGCCGATCGATTCCAGCCGCAGCCAGTACCAGCGTCGTGGCTCGATAACCGCATAGGCGCGATTCAGCGCCACCCGCAGGCTCTCGACGCCGTTGGACGCAAAATACACCGCCAGCACCAGGCCGATGGTCAGCGCGTCGCCGCGGGTGGTGGTGAGGACGTCGTGGATTTGCCCGGACAGCGCGCCGGCGACCTGGTCCGGCCAGACTTCGAGCAGCAATCCAACCGCCTGGTCAGCGAGGCCCTTGGAACCGAAGAAGCCGGCCAGCGAGGCCAGCACGATCAGGAACGGGAACAGCGCCATCAGCGTCGATAGCGCGATATGGCTGGCGATCGCCCAGCCGTCATCGGCGAGGAACGTGTAGAAGGCGTCGAGCCCGACGTGAAAAACGTAGCGAATCTGCCTCACATCTCACCCTGTTCGGGCAGGTAAGCCACTCTGCCGATCACGCCACATTATTTGACAGATACGGCTCAAATGCCAGATCGTTGCAGCCTGCCGATCAATTTCGCGGCAGCGATGGCGAAGCCGCGCATGCGGTGTTATGTAGCGATCATGACATCCTTCATGAGCAACCTCCTTCTTCCGGTCGCGGCTGGCGCGGTACTCTTGGTATTGCTGCTCGGCCTGTTCAACATGATGCGTGGCGGCTCGCCGAACCGCTCGCAACAATTGATGCGCTGGCGCGTCGTGCTGCAATTCGTCGCCGTCGTCATCACCATGGCCACCGTCTGGGCGATGGGACGGTAGTCGCGGATCGTAGGGTAGGCTGAGGCGCGCTTGCGCCGTGCCCACACGGCCCGGCGGAAGGCAGAAGACGTGGGCACGCTTCGCTTTGCCCACCCTACAAATTTTAGGATTTCCAATGGTCGTTCTCAACAAGATCTACACCCGTACCGGCGACGACGGCACCACCGCGCTTGGCTCCGGCGAGCGCCGGCCGAAATACGATCTGCGCGTCAGCGCCTATGGAACCGTGGACGAGACCAACGCCACGATCGGCGTGGTCCGGCTGCATCTCGCCACCGCGCCAGCGCTGGATGCCATGCTGAACGCCATCCAGAACGACCTGTTCGACCTCGGTGCTGACCTCGCGGTGCCGCAACGGGACGGCAAGGCGGAGCGGCTGCGGGTGCTGGCCAGCCAGGTCGATCGGCTGGAGCGCGATATCGACGCCCTGAACGCGCCGCTCGCGGACCTGACCTCGTTCGTGCTGCCAGGGGGCAAGCCGGCAGCGGCGCATCTTCACGTCGCCCGCACGGTGTGCCGTCGCGCCGAGCGGATCATGGTAGAACTGGCAGCTCAGCCCAGCGAACCGGTCTCCGATGCCGCGATCCAGTATATGAACCGGCTGTCGGACTTCCTTTTCGTGGCCAGCCGTTCGGTCAACGACAATGGCACCGGCGACGTGCTGTGGGTGCCAGGTAAAAACCGTTAAGATCAAGCTGCGCGGCCTTGCGATTTCCGGCTTTCGCGCGTTGACCGCGATAGGCCGGGGCTTTAGGTTCCGCGCCCAGGCTCAAATGCCACGTTAAGACGTCATTTTAACGAAGAAACTCACACGAAAGAGGATCGATGAAGGTTCTGGTGCCGGTAAAGCGGGTGGTCGATTATAATGTCAAGGTTCGCGTCAAGAGCGATGGCTCCGGCGTCGAATTGTCGAACGTCAAGATGTCGATGAATCCCTTCGATGAAATCGCCGTCGAGGAAGCCCTGCGCCTGAGAGAGGCCGGCAAGGCGACTGAAGTGGTGGTCGTTTCCATCGGCCCCGCGCAGGCCGCGGAAACGATCCGCACCGCACTTGCCATGGGCGCCGACCGCGGCATTCTGGTGGAAACCGACGCAGAGCTGCAACCGCTGGCAGTGGCAAAACTGCTCAAGGCGGTGGCCGACAAAGAGCAGCCGCAATTGATCATTCTCGGCAAGCAGGCAATCGACGACGATTGCAACCAGAC
>NZ_JANXTC010000100.1:0-19920 GCF_025356345.1 Tardiphaga sp. | reverse complement strand
CCTCCGCAATGCGCCATGCCGGAAAATTCGAATTACCGATGTAGCGGACCTTGCCCTGGCGTACGAGATCGTCGAGTGCGCGCATCGTCTCCTCGATCGGCGTCAGGGGATCGTAGTCATGCTGCTGGTAGAGATCGATGTAATCGGTCTTCAGCCGCGTCAAGCTAGCCTCGACCGCGGACATGATGTAGCGCCGCGACGCGCCCTGCTTGGTGCCGTCGGGGCTCATCGGCTTGGAGTATTTGGTCGCCAGCACGATGTCCTTGCGGCGGTCGCCGAGCACCGTGCCGAGCACGGTCTCGGAGCCGCCCATGCCGGCATAGATATCGGCGGTGTCGAACAGCGTGATGCCGCGGTCGATCGCCTTGTGAATTACTTTTCGCGACGCTTCGAGGTCGCTGCGCTGTCCGAAATTGTTGCAGCCGAGGCCGACCGCGGAGACGCGCAGGCCCGAGCCGCCGAGATTACGAATTTGCATGATGAATTCCTCACAACGAGCGCTGGAGGGCGTTATGGCCCGCACCGATTGGGAGGGCAAGACGCGCTGCATCATGACACCTGTGCGGCGTCAGGCGATGACCGGCGCCGACACCGTGGCAGGGGATTCCGACGCTTCGGGCACCGCCGTCGTCGGCTTCGATGGTCCGGCCCGCAAGGCCGCGATTGTCATCCGCCGCACCGCCTGTTCGGCGTGGCGGGCGATCTGCTTGCGGTCGGCGCTGACGTCATAGGCGATGGCTTCTCCCCAGGTCACCACGACATCGGTGGCGCCGGCGGCCAGGATGCCGATGAAATGCGGGACCAGATCGATGTCGCCATACCACGCCACATTCTCGCGCAGCGCGCGGCCGACCGGCAGTCCGCCGAAACCGACATAAGCGAGCGACAGCGGCTGCACGGTAATCACCTTGTGGTGCGCGGATTCGCCGAGCGCGTGGTGCACCGCGCCGATCAGCGCCGAGCGAAACGGCAGGATCCGGACGCCGTCGCTGGAGGTGCCCTCGGCGAACAGCACCACGGCGTCGCCGCCGAGCATCCGGTCGCCGATCTCACGGGTCGCGGCGCCGGTCTGGTGCCGGGCCTTTCGATTGATGAAGATGGTGCGCTGCAGCCTGGCCAGCCAGCCGAACACCGGCCAGGTCGCCACCTCGCTCTTGGCCACGAAGGCCACAGGTCCCAGCGCGCCGATGATGCAGATGTCCAGCCACGACACGTGATTGGCCAGGATCAGCGCCGGTGTCGTCGCGGTGCGGGTGCCGATTTCGCGGATGCGGACTCCGGCCAGCGCGCAGAAGGCGCGGTGAAACAGCAGCGGAATGCGCCGCTGCAGCCGCAGGCCGAAGGCCAGGGCAATCAGCTGGAACGGCGCCAGCAGCAGAGTCAGCACGGCGACGCAGAGCAAGGCCAAGACAAAACGGATCATGATGCGCTTATATCCGACCGCGGCGTGCAGGCAAAAAGGCGGCCCCGGTCAGTGCGGCAACTGACGGGGGCCGCTGGGGCATCCGGCCCGCGACGGGGGAAGCAGGCGGGATGGCGCGAAATTAGCTGGGCGTTGTTACATCGCCGTGACATTCCGGCTTTTCCACAGCCGACCCAGATTTTATTCGGCCGCGTGCAGATGGCCCGGCGCGAACACGTCGCCGGCGTTCGAACGAAGCGACAGATAATAGTCCTTATTCGTGAGGTCGTCGTTGCGGCGGACGATGTCGGTGATCGGCGTATAACTCAGCATCCGGCCACCGTCGGGCAGGGCGGTGCACCGCATTCGCAGCACCTGCCCATTGGCCAGCCGCAGGTCCTGCGGGACCGGATCGCCAGCCTTGATGCGTTCGACCCGCTGGGCGATGTAGCGATCGATTTCTTCCTCCGGCAGCTGATAGGCGTGCACATCGCGGGCATGGTACATCAGCGCGATCAGCGGCGGCCGGCTGTCCGCGCGATCGTCCGGCAATCCAAAATAGGTCCGGTAGGCGCGGTTGATGAATTCGGCGCGGGTATCGTCGTTAAGCAGCACAATGCCGATGTCGAATTGATCGAGCGCCGCGGACAGGCGTTCGGCCGTGCTGGCCTGGCGGCGATTGCGCGCGTTGTTGCGTAGCCGGCGACGGGCGGCAAGGGTGCCGGCGGCGCCCAATGTCAGCACCGAAGCCAAAAATGCCGGATCCCACATCATTCGCCAGTCCAGCTGCATCGGATCAGCCTGTACCTGTGTAATCAGTTTAGGCTGGCAGCTTGGACGTTTGTTCTGGAATCTCCCACCGCTTTCCAGGGGTAACGCTAAATTCCGATGTCGGTACTGGAAGGATTTTTCCCCTTGTTCGTTTCAAATACGCTCGAACCGGCATGAATCCGTTCGCCATCGATCTTCGTGTCTTGCGCGGATCACGCGGGTAGCAGGCGGCAGTCCCGGCGTTCCGTCCGAAGGCTGGAACCATCCGCCCGATTTTGCGTTCATCACGGCCGGAACATTCAATTTCCGAAAATGGCCAAAATGCCGCTTCGACTGGCGATCCCGTCCTCCTTGCCGATATATCGGGGATCGCTTCAAAGGAATTCCATGACAGATACAGCTCTCGTCGTCGGTGCCAGCGGCATCGTCGGCAATAATCTCGCCCGCCATCTGCATAGTCAGGGCTGGGAGGTCCATGGTCTGGCACGACGTCCCGCCGCCATCGACGGCGTCAAGCCGGTCGTCGCGGATCTGCTCGATCCGGCCTCGTTGCAGCAGGCGTTGGCCGACCTTCGGCCCAGCCATGTCTTCGTTAGCAGCTGGCTGCGGCAGAATACGGAAGCCGAGAATATCAAGGTCAACAGTGCGATGGTACGCAACCTGCTGGACGCGCTGTCGCCTGGCAAGTCGGTGAAGCATGTCGCACTTGTGACGGGGCTGAAGCACTATCTCGGCCCGTTCGAATCCTATGGCAAGGGCGTGCTGCCGGCGACGCCGTTTCGCGAGGAGCAGCCGCGGCTAGACGTCGACAATTTCTATTACGCCCAGGAGGACGAGGTGTTCGCGGCGGCCAGGCGTGACGGTTTCGGCTGGAGCGTGCACCGGCCGCATACCATCATCGGCTACGCCGTCGGCAATGCGATGAATATGGGTGTCACATTGGCGGTCTACGCCACGATCTGCCGCGAGACTGGCCGGCCGTTCGTATTTCCCGGATCGGCCACGCAATGGAACGGTCTCACCGACATGACCGACGCGCGGCTGCTGGCGCGTCATCTGAGCTGGGCTGCGACGACGGAAGTCGCCCGCAACGAAGCCTTCAACGTCGTCAATGGCGACGTATTTCGCTGGAGCTGGATGTGGCCCCGTATCGCCGACTGGTTCGGCCTCAAGGCGGCGCCGTTCCCCGGCGAGATTTTGCCACTGGAGAAACAGCTCGTCGATGCCGGTCCGATCTGGGCTGACATCGCGCGCCGGCATGGCCTGGTCGAAACGGACCTCAACGTCGTGACCTCGGCGTGGCATACCGACGCCGATCTGGGACGGCCGATTGAAGTCGTCACCGACATGGGCAAGAGCCGCAAGCTTGGCTTCCTCGATTATCAGTGCACTGATGACAGTTTCTTCGATCTGTTCGCCCGGCTGCGCGCGGAAAAGATCATTCCGTAGCAGCGGCCCTGTGCCTCGCACGCGATGCGGCACCAAGTGCCGCGTCGCGTGCGGGAAACCAGCCTGTGCGAGTGTCTACTGCCCCGCCGGCGTCACGCGCAGAATCCGTCCCGCCGAACTATCCGTCAACAACCACAGCGCGCCATCAGGGCCCTGACGGACGTCGCGGATGCGCTCGTTGAGATTTTGCAGGATGCGTTCTTCGGCAGTCACGGTATTGCCGTTCAGCTGCAGCCGCACCAGCATCTGACCGGCCAGCGCGCCGGTGAACAGGCTGCCGCGCCAGCGGGGAAACATCGTGCCGGTGTAGAACGTCATGCCCGACGGCGCGATCGACGGCACCCAGTATTTGATCGGCGGCTCCATGCCGGTTTTGGCGGAGCTGGCGTGGATCTTGGCGCCGGAATAATCGATACCGAAGCCGACGACCGGCCAGCCGTAGTTCTTGCCCTTGCCGATGATGTTGACCCCGTCGCCGCCGCGCGGGCCATGCTCGATTTCCCACAAATCGCCGGTCTCGGGATTTATTGCCAGGCCCTGTTCGTTGCGGTGACCGTAGCTCCAGATCTCCGGCTTGGCATCGGCGCGACCAATGAACGGGTTGCCCTTGGGCGCCGAGCCGTCCGTCGTAATACGGATCAGCTTGCCGAGATGGTTGCCGAGATTCTGCGCCTCGTCGCGAAAGCTGAAATGCTCACCAAGCGTCACGAACAGATTGCCGTCGCTGGCCTGTACGATGCGGCAACCGTAATGGTTGCCGGTCGATGGCGGCCCCTCCTGCCGGAAGATCACCTTGACGTCGTCGAGACGCGGCGTGGCGTTTATCACCAGTCTACCGCGCGCCACGGCGGTTCGGCCGCCACCGCCGCTGCGTTCGGCGTAGCAGAAATAGATCATGCCGTTCTGCGCGTGCGACAGATCGGTGATGACGTCGAGTAGCCCACCCTGGCCGGCCGCCCATACTTCCGGTACGCCTTTCAGAGGCGGCGACAACTGGCCCTGGACGCTGACGATGCGCATCCTCCCGGGACGTTCGGTGACCAGCATCTTGCCGTCCGGCAGGAAGGCCAGCGACCATGGGGTCACAAGTCCGCTGGCGACGGTCTGTACATCAAGTTGTCCGGCGGATGAGCCGAACGACGTGTTGGCCCCGCGCGTTGCCGTGGCAATGAGAAAACTGGCGGTCACGACAATGGCTCCCACCAATGTCATGGTCACCCAAACCAGCGGCGTCTTCATCGGGTGGCTCCGTCGCGAAGGCGAAGTGGCGCGCAGGGCGCGGGGTTTTATGAGTATCTGATGCGGACTAACTCGTTGGCGATGTCGATCAGCCGGGCAGTGGCATTGCGATTGACGTCTGGACCGACAGTGCTGTCAAAGCGACGATCAGGCATAGCGAGGCCAGTGCCAGCGATACGGCCACGACATGGGTGAGGCGGGGCAGGGCGACAGGTCTCGGTTGCGCGGGGAACCCCGGGTTGACGCGAATCGACCGGATCATGGCCGTAAATCCTTCAAATCGCGAGCGAATCACCCGCGGCTCAAGAATCTTGCAGAGATCAACGGGCGCAATTTAGGCGGTTCCCGCCTGAACGGTGGCGGAAGCAGGGCACGACTACTCATCGTAGCAGAATGCCGCGGGTTGTGGCCCGGCCGCTACGCTTCGACGTCGGCTGCTACGTCTAAAGTATCAAACTCCGACGACGTCGGATGCCAGTTCATCGGCACAAAGCCGGTCTGCTGCTCGATCCGTCGCAGCCAGTGCCGTATCGCGGGGAAGCTTTCGAGGTCGAAGTCGCATTGATTGGCGACGTGGGTGTAGCCGTACAGCGCGATGTCGGCGATGGTGAGCTGACCGGCGGCGAAGAAATCGTTGCTCTTGAGGTGATCTTCCATCACCTGCAGCGCAGCATAGCCGCGCTCCATCCAGTCTTCCAGCGCATGGGTCTGCAGGTCGCGACCCCCGCGCACCAGCGACAGCCAGAAATAGGCCGCCCCGATATTCGGCTCCAGCGCGTGCTGTTCGAAGAACATCCACTGCAGGGCCTCGGCGCGATCCATCCGCGATTCCGGAGCCAGCGATGTGCCGATCGCGACATACCACAGGATGGCGTTTGACTCGGCGAGATAGCGGCCCTCCGCGATCTCGAGCAACGGCACCTGGCCACTTGGATTCTTGGCCAGGAATTCCGGCGTGCGGCTTTCGCCGCGAAGAATGTCGACTTCGATCGCGCGATAGGGGGCTTCGAGAAACGCCAGCGCAAGGCGAACCTTGTAGCTGTTGCCGGAGCGTTGCATCGAATAAAGCTTGTACATTCGCGGTCGTCGCTTCTTCCGGATGAGGGTTGGCGCGCACGTCGCGGTCGCCATCCGGCTGAACAATGATGCCGATGACGGCGCGTCGCAACCCCTGGAAACTGGAAAAAGTCGAAAACCACTGTCCGCCTCACCGTCGCGAAAAATCATGCTCCGGGCAAATCACGAAATCGCCATGCGCGAGGCTGGCGTTGCGCGTGCAGCGATCATGATGATCCATGCTCGATCCTGTTGTCCGCGATGCCGGGCGGGCCGGCTATCATTTCCGTCATTCGTCGCCTGGATTTCCCAAAAAGCGCGGTATTGGAGGTCTGTTTCAGGGCCATCCTTCTTGCGATGCAGCGTCGTGCGCTTTAGGGTGCCGCGATCCCAACAGGATCAGCCACCCGATGTCGCCGGCCGTGAGCTTGCGACCGTTCAAGGAGATAATGATGTCGTTTTTGTCCGCTGCGCTCGACCGTGTGAAGCCGTCCGCGACCATCGCGGTCACGGATAAGGCACGTGCGCTGAAGGCAGCCGGTCGCAACGTCATCGGTCTCGGCTCCGGTGAACCCGATTTCGATACCCCGGCCAACATCAAGCTGGCGGCGATTCATGCGATCGAGGCCGGCAAGACCAAGTACACCGCCGTCGATGGCATTCCCGAGCTGAAGGACGCCATCATCGCGAAGTTCAGCCGCGAGAATGGCCTGACCTACAAGCCCAACCAGATCATCGTCGGCACCGGCGGCAAGCAAGTGCTGTATAACGCGTTGATGGCGACGCTGAACCCCGGTGACGAGGTCATTATCCCGGCGCCGTACTGGGTCAGCTATCCCGAGATGGTGGCGCTGGCCGGCGGCGTCTCGGTGCCCGTGGTCTGCACGTCGGATTTCGGCTTCAAGCTGCAGGCGCAGGCGCTGGAAGCTGCGATCACGCCGAAGACCAAGTGGATCATCCTGTGCTCGCCGTCGAACCCGACCGGTGCCGCCTATTCGCGCGCCGAGTTGAAGGCGCTCACCGATGTTCTGGTCAAGCATCCGCATGTCTGGGTGATGACCGATGATATGTATGAGCATCTGGTCTATGACGATTTCGTCTTTACCACCCCGGCGCAGATCGAGCCGAAATTGTACGACCGCACGCTGACCGTGAACGGCGTCTCCAAGGCCTATTGCATGACCGGCTGGCGCATCGGTTATGCCGGCGGACCGGCGGAGCTGATCAAGGCGATGTCGACGATCCAGTCGCAGTCGACCTCGAATCCGTCGTCGATTTCGCAATGGGCGGCGGTGGAAGCGCTGAACGGCCCGCAGGAGTTCATCCCGGCCAACAACGCGGTGTTCAAGGAACGCCGCGATCTGGTGGTGGCGATGCTCAACCAGGCGAACGGCATTCATTGCCCGCGTCCGGAAGGCGCGTTCTACGTCTATCCATCCTGCGCCGGTACGATCGGCAAGACCGCGCCATCCGGCAAGGTCCTCGCCAATGATGAGGACTTCGTCACCGAATTGCTAGAAACCGAAGGTGTCGCGGTGGTGCAGGGGTCCGCTTTCGGGCTCGGGCCGGCATTCCGTATTTCCTACGCGACCAAAACCTCGGACCTGGAAGATGCCTGCAAGCGCATCCAGCGTTTCTGTGGCAATCTGCGCTAGGTTCATCGTCACACCGTTTTAATTAGCGACAATTTGACGCCTATTTTTGGTAGGCGCCTTGTTTTGGACACGGCGCTTCCTTCTTGTTTGCCGCACAATCAAAGCCAAAAACCGGAGTATCTCTATGCGACTTTCTAAAATGTTCGGCCTCGCGACCGTCGCCCTCGTGGCCTCCTTCGCTTCCGCGAATGCGCAGCAGGGCGTTGCCGTCGGCGTGCTCGAGTGCACCGGCGGGCAGAATGTCAGCTTCGTCGTTGGTTCGAATGCGACCCTGAATTGCGTATTCCAGAGCGGCGGTGGCCGTTCCGAGGGGTATGTGGCCACGATTCGCCGCTTCGGTCTTGATCTGGGCTTCACCCAGAACACCACCGTGCAGTGGACCGCGTTTGCGCCCTACGCCCGCGTGCCGCGTGGCGGTCTCGCCGGCACCTATGGTGGCGTCGGCTCCAACGCCTCGGTCGGTATCGGCTTCGGCGGCAATTTCCTGCTCGGCGGCAATGGCAACCAGTACACCCTGCAGCCGATCAGCGTTCAGGGTCAGACCGGCCTCAACGTGGCCGCCGGCGTCGTCAGCCTGGAGCTGACCCCCGCCGCTCCGGTTCGTCGCCGTCATCATCGTCGTCAGCACTAATCGACGATAAATGACAAAAAGGCCCGCGCAAGCGGGCCTTTTTTATGCGCTGTGCTGATCAGCCTTGTTGTTTTGCGATGGTTTCATTGGCTATGGATACAACTGACGCTAGCGGTTTCCGCCGCTTGCGCGCTCCACATCGCCTCGTTCACATCCGGAGATCACGCCATGAGCCGCCTTTCGCCAGTTTTGGGCCTCGCCGTCACCCTGGCCAGCTTCAGCGCCCAGGCGCAGTCGCCGCAGGCCGTTCAGCTCGGCGTGTTGAACTGCCGCGGCGGCGCCAGCGTCGGCTTCGTGGTTGGCTCGGTCACCAATCTTGGCTGCGTGCTCACCGGTAGCGGCCGTCCCGACCAGCCTTACGTCGCAACGGTTCGCAAGGTCGGGATCGACCTCGGTATTACCGAACAGACCGCGTTGTCCTGGGCGGTCTTCGCACCGGTGAATTATTCCGGGCCCGGCGATCTCTCCGGCAATTACGCCGGTGCCCAGGGCTCGGCTTCGTTTGGCGTCGGCCTCGGCGCCAACGTGCTGGTCGGCGGATCGCGGAATTCCATCGCGCTGCAGCCGCTCAGTCTGCAGGGTTCCACCGGCGTGAACATCGCCGTCGGGCTGGAAAGCCTCGAACTGCGTCCGGGACGCTAGAGAGAAGACGCGGCGCACTTTTTGCGTCGCCCGCATGCGGGCGAGCGAAGTTCGCCGCAACGCAGCAACGTTTCCATCTTGCCAAACCGGTGGACCGGGCGGAGCATCCCGGCGCCGACCCGATCACGGGCCGAGCTCCAGATCAGGAGGCGGCAATGGGACATGATGGGAAAAGTCCACGTGGTTCCCAGGGCAACGCAGCGAAATGCATTGCGCTGGTGGGCCCTTTCCAGAGCGGGAAAACCACTCTGCTCGAAGCCATCCTGGCGCGCACCGGTGCGATCCCGCGGGCCGGCAGCGTCGATGCCGGCAGCTCGGTCGGCGATGCCAGCGCCGAAGCCCGCCACCACAAGATGGGCGTCAGCCTGACGGCGGCGACCACCGTTTTCAAGGGCGACAGCTACACGTTTATTGATTGTCCGGGCTCGGTGGAGTTCGTCCATGACATGCGCGCCGCGTTGCCGGCGGTCGACGCCGCAGTGGTGGTGTGCGAGGCGGACGAACGCAAGCTGCCGCAGTTACAGCTGATCCTGCGCGAGCTGGAAGATTTGCATATTCCGCGCTTGCTGTTTCTCAACAAGATTGACCGCGCCAACAAGCGTATCCGCGAAACCCTGGCCACGCTGCAGCCGGCGTCGCGGATTCCGCTGGTGCTGCGGCAGATCCCGATCTGGGGCGATGAGCGGATCGAAGGCTTTGTCGATCTGGCGCTGGAGCGCGCCTTTGTCTATCGCGAGCACAGGCCATCCGAGGTGATCGCGCTTGATGGCGGCGACCTCGATCGCGAGAAGGAAGCCCGCTTCGCCATGCTGGAGAAGCTTGCCGATCACGACGATGCGCTGATGGAGCAGCTGCTCGACGATATCGCGCCACCGGCGGATACGGTGTTCGATGATCTCGCCCGCGAGTTGCGCGACGGGCTGATTTGTCCGGTGCTGCTGGGCTCGGCGTTGCGTGAAAACGGCGTGCTGCGACTGCTGAAGGCGCTGCGCCACGAGGCGCCCGGCGTCGTTGAAACGGCGCGGCGGCTCGGCATCCCGGATGGCAAGGAGGCGCTGGCCTATGTCATCAAGACCACGCACCTTCCGCATGGCGGCAAGCTGTCGCTGGCGCGCGTACTCGCCGGCTCGCTGGAGGATGGCGCCACGCTGCGGGCCTCATCGGGCGAGAGCGGTCGCGTTTCCGGTTTGCTGGTGCCAGGTGCCCATGACACCAAGTGCGACACCGCCCGGGCCGGCGAGACGGTCGCATTCGGCAAGCTCGATCATGTCCGGACCGGCGACCTGCTTTCAACCGGCAAGACCGCGCCGGCGGCGCTGGTCCATGTTGTGATTGCCGTACCGGTGCTGGCGATGGCGCTCGCGGCCGCCGATCGCAAGGACGACGCCAAACTCGGCCAGGCGCTGCTGCGGCTCAACGAGGAAGATCCGTCGCTCACGGTGGTCCACCATGCCGCGACCCATGACGTGGTGCTGTGGGGGCAGGGCGAGATGCACCTGCGCGTCGCGCTGGAGCGGTTGCGCGAGCGCTTCGGTGTCCAGGTCAAATCGCAGCCGCCGATCATTGCTTACCAGGAGACGATCCGAAAACCGATCGTGCAACGCGGCCGGCACAAGAAGCAATCCGGCGGCCACGGCCAGTTCGGCGACGTCGTATTGGAAGTGCGGCCGCTGCCGCGCGGCGACGGCTTCGCGTTCGAGGAAAAAGTGGTCGGCGGCGCGGTGCCGCGCAACTATATTCCGGCGGTGCAGGAAGGTGTCGTTGACGGCCTCCTGCGCGGCCCGCTGGGCTTTCCGGTGATCGACGTGCAGGTGACTCTGACCGACGGCTCGTTCCACACCGTGGATTCGTCGGACCTTGCGTTTCGTACCGCGGCGCGGATTGGCGTCAGCGAAGCGCTGCCGCAATGCCAGCCGGTGCTGCTGGAGCCCATCCATGTGGTTGAGATCGTCTGTCCCAATGAGGCCACCGCCAAGGTCAACGCCATCCTGTCGGGCCGCCGTGGCCAGATCCTGGGCTTCGACACCCGCGACAACTGGCCGGGCTGGGACCAGGTCCGGGCGATGTTGCCGGAAGCGGAGATCGGTGACCTGATCGTCGAACTGCGCTCGGCCACCGCCGGCGCCGGACATTTTACCCGTCGCTTCGATCACATGGCCGAAGTCACCGGCCGCGCCGCCGACCAGATCATCGCCGCGCACCGGGTGGCGGCGTGATACATTATGCTGATGATACCTGGGGCGCGGATCGTCATTATCGGCAATAGTGGCTCGGGCAAGAGCACGCTTGCAGAAGCGTTTGGTGCGACGCGGGGACAGGTTGTCTTCGACCTTGATGATGCCCATTGGCAGGTGGGTGTTGGCATCGATCGCGATAAGGCCGAGGCCAAAGGCGTCGTCCACGCCTTTGCCGAGCAGCCGCGGTGGGTCATCGAGGGAGTGTATGGTTGGCTGGCCGCAATCGCCCTCGCGCGCGCCAACACATTGATCTGGCTCGATCTGCCGT
Organism: Tardiphaga sp.; assembly: GCF_025356345.1. Classification (GTDB taxonomy): domain Bacteria; phylum Pseudomonadota; class Alphaproteobacteria; order Rhizobiales; family Xanthobacteraceae; genus Tardiphaga. Next base: position 8,570 of record NZ_JANXTC010000100.1, on the reverse strand, counting down.
GGGACGTATGCCGCGACAGCCTGACTGGGCGCGGGCCATCGCGCGGTGCGACGGCCGAGCAACATGCCGACCTTCTGGCGTGGGCGGCAGCCTATTGGCAGCGGCAAACGTCGACATCATTTGCCGGGCATCTTGGCTTGTTCAACGATTTTGCGGGCCAGAAGATACGCCTTCTGAATCGTTTCGATGTGGCGGCGTTTCTGGCCGCAGCCCATAGCGGTACGGGCGAAAATTTGCGGGGATCTGTCTAGTTCGCGCGGCGGTTGCGCGCGCCAGCATCAAGATGGCTGCGACCTGGACATGCTAGCTGGAAAAATGTTTGCAACGGTCGCATCACCCTTGCGTGGTTGGCATCGCTTTTGGATAGATGGCGCCAGGACATCGAAGGGCGACTCGCGCGCATGCTGACATCAACACGTAGTTTCCAGCTTGCCTGCGCGCTCGGCGGACCGGCGCGCCACATTGACGGCGTCGGCCTTGCTCGTTCCGGAGGGACGTTTGGCTTCCTTCACGGTCGCCCTGCGCTCGCCGTGGCTGCCGGATCTTTTCTGTGGGTGGCGCTGCTGTCCGCTGTCGCGATCGGCGCTTCGGCCCAACACCGCCTTGATCTTGCCGCCGTTTGGCCCTCCGCGGCGGCGCTAATCATCTCGGCGATCTCCGCGAGTTCGGTGCGCCGCAAACCACATTGACCGCCTGCTTCTCACCACACTTCTTTTGACACGTACGCTTCGGTCGAAGCGAAGGATTGCCGATGCCCAACCAGATAAAGCCGCACGCCGCATGTTTGATCGGGTGGCCGGCGGCGCATTCGCGTTCCCCCCTGATTCATCATCATTGGCTGCGGGCGCTCGGCCTCGACGGCGGTTACAGCATCGAGTCGGTGCCGCCGGAAGGGTTTGCCGAATTCATCCTGAACCTGTCGAAACACGGTTATATCGGCGGCAACATCACGATCCCGCACAAGGAGCGCGTGCTCAAGCTGACCGCGCCGGACCAGCGCGCCCGCGCCGTCGGCGCCGCCAACACGCTGTGGTACGATCACGGCACGCTGCGCGCGACCAATACCGACATCGAGGGCTTCATCGACAATCTCGATCATTCCTCCGACGATTGGGACCACGCCGATGATGCGCTGGTGCTCGGCGCGGGGGGGGCATCGCGCGCGGTGGTGTTCGGCCTGCTGGAGCGCGGCATCAAACGCATCCATCTCGCCAACCGTACCATCGGGCGGGCCCAGGCGATCGCCCATCAGTTCGGCGCCAGGGTGCTGCCGCTGCCATGGGAAGACATCAACAGCGTGCTCCCGCGCGTGGGACTGCTGGTCAACACCACCTCGCTCGGCATGTATGGCCAGCCGCCGCTCGAGGTGGCGACCGAACGCTTGCCGGCCGAGGCGGTGGTCGCCGATCTCGTTTATGTGCCGTTGCAGACGCCGCTGCTGGCCGCCGCGCGCGCCCGCGGGCTGCGCACCGCCGACGGACTCGGCATGCTGCTCTATCAGGCGGTGCGCGGTTTTGAATTGTGGTTCGGGCAACGCCCCGAAGTAACGCCCGAATTGCGCGAACTGCTGGAGTCCGATCTCACAGTGGCGTGATGCGGGAATAGCAATCTCATGATGGGGTTTCCATCTGCGTTGCAAGGCACTCCGCCCAAAGGAAATCCTATGTCGAAAATCGTTTCTTCCACCACCCGTATTGTCGCGGGAGCCTTGTTGACCGCCTCGCTGCTGACGTCGGCGGCGTTCGCGCAGCAGCCGCAGCCGATCCGCATTCGCGGCACCATCGAAAGCGTGGATGGCGCGCTGCTGACGGTCAAGGATCGCGACGGCGCTGAACGCAAGGTCAAGCTCACCGACACCGCCACCATCACGGGCATCGTCAAGACCACCATGGCCGATGTGAAGCCCGGCTCCTATATCGGCGTCACCGGCCAGCCGCAGCCCGACGGCACCCAGAAGGCGATCGCCATTCATATTTTCCCGGAAGCCATGCGCGGCACCGGCGAGGGCTCGCGGCCGTGGGATCTGCGGCCGAACAGCAGCATGACCAACGCGACCGTCGACCAGAAAGTCGAGGCCAGCGACGGCCAGAACCTGACGGTCAAATACAAGGACGGCGAGAAAAAAGTGATCGTGACGCCGGAGACGCCGATCGTCACCTTCGTTCCGGGTGACAAGTCCGAGCTCAAGGTCGGCGCCAAGATCATCATCATGGGCGCCAGCAAGAAGGAGGATGGCAGCTTCGAGGCCACCCGCATCAATGTCGGCCGCGACGGACTGACCCCGCCGATGTGACGGGCGCATAGGAAATATTAATGACGAACGACGAGGCGCGACATTTCGGCGCCTTGGAACTTGTCGGCCCGGTGGAACCCGGGCATGGTTCCGTCCGGATAGGTATTTATATCCCTGGACGGAGAATTGCATGATTACGCGACGCCTATTTTGCGGGTGCCTGGCTGGCGGACTCTCCCTGGCCGGCGCTGCCGCCCAGGCCCAATCACTTGAATGCGCGGTGTTCACGCCGGATCGCCAGAAGGCCACGGCGCCGGGCGACGCTTTGACGCGCCTGCGGGCCGGCAACCAGCGCTTCATCGCTGGCAAGTCCATCAATTGCGACCTGATGGCGCAAGTGAAGGAAACCGCCACCAACCAGTCGCCTTACGCGGCCATCGTCGGCTGTATCGATTCCCGCGTTCCGCCGGAACTGGTGTTCGATCAGCGCATCGGCGACGTGTTCTGCGCCCGGGTAGCTGGCAATTGCGTCAATACCGACATCATTGGCAGCCTGGAATATGCCACCAAGGTGGCCGGCGCCCGCGCCATCGTCGTTCTCGGTCACAATTCCTGCGGCGCCATCAAGAGCGCGGTCGATGACGTCAAGCTCGGCAACATCACTGAACTGTTGAAGAACTTTCAGCCCGCGATCGCCACGCTGTCCGAGGCCGACGGCCATCGCGACTCCCACAACTACCCGCTGGTGCAGAAGGTTGCTGAGGCAAATGCGCGGCTGACCGCGGCCAGCCTGCTGGTACGCAGTCCGATCATCAAGGCGCTGGTCGAGTCCGGCGACCTGACGATTGCGGCCGCGATGCACGACATCGCCACCGGCAAGGTAACCTGGCTCTCCTGAGCCGTTGCGGCCGGCGCGTGCGCCGGCCGCAAAATCAGGGCCTCAATGCACCAGGACGTGCTTGTCGATCTCGGCGATCGAATTGACGCCGCACAGCCCCATGGTGACGCTGAGCTCGTTGCGCAGGATGTCCAGCGCCTTGGTCACGCCGGGGCCGCCATAGGCACCGAGACCGTAGACATAGGCGCGGCCGATCATGCACGACTTCGCACCGAGGGCGAGCGCGCGCATCACGTCCTGTCCCGAGCGGATGCCACTGTCGAACATCACTTCGATTTCCGAGCCAACGGCGTCGACGATGCCCGGCAGCACCGAGATCGAAGATGGCGCGCCGTCGAGCTGGCGGCCGCCATGGTTGGACACCACCATCGCCTGGGCGCCGACCTTCACCGCCTCGCGGGCGTCCTCGACGTCGTGAATGCCCTTGATCACGATCTTGCCCGGCCAGATGCTGCGGATCCAGTCGAGATCCTTCCAGTTCAGCGTCGCGTCGAACTGCGTCGCGGTCCATTGCGAGACGGATTCCAGATTATCGGCATTCTTCACGAAACCGGCGATGTTGCCGAAGTTGCGCCGTTTGGCCTGCAGCGTGCGCATCAGCCAGGCGGGCTTCATGGCAAAGTCGATCATGTTTTTCAAATTGTAGATCTGTGGCGGCACCGACAGGCCGTTCTTGATATCGGCGTGACGCTGGCCGATCACCTGCAGGTCGACGGTGAGCACCAGCGCGCTGCATTTCGCCTTGATGGCGCGCTCGATCAGCTCCTTGATGAAGCCGCGATCCTTCATGACATAGAGCTGAAACCAGAACGGCTTGTCGACATTCTCGGCGACGTCCTCGATCGAATTGATCGACATCGTCGAGAGCGTGTAGGGAATCCCGAATGCTTGCGCGGCGCGGCAGGCGTGAATCTCGCCATCGCCATATTGCATGCCGGTGGAGCCGACCGGGGCGCAGATCAGCGGCATGGTGGCCTTCTCGCCGAGGATCGTCGTGCCGGTGTCGCGCTTGGCGATATCGACCAGGATGCGCTGGCGAAATTTCAGCTTCTGCAGATCCTCGCAATTGGCACGGAACGTGTCTTCGCTGTAGGAGCCATGATCGACATAGTCGAAAAACGCCTTCGGCACGTTGCGCTTGTGCTTCAGGCGAAGATCCGCGATGCAGGTGATGTGCTTCATTGAGTGTTCCGGCCCTTCTTGCATTTGCCCGTTTCGTGGTGATCTAGCATGGATGGGCCCGTCGCCAAATGATCCTTCCGGGCGGTGCCCGCTCGCCAAGGAGACGCCATGCCAGCTTTCAAAGCCGATCATGCGACCGACGCCGAGATCGAGAAGAGGCGGCTCGACGAGGCCCTCGACGAGGGGCTGAAAGAGACCTTTCCGGGCTCCGACCCGGTCAGCGTAACGCAGCCGGCGCATTCGAAGGCGGACCTCCACATCAAGCGCAAGGACTGAGCGCGCGCCGGGTTCCCGGGGGCGTCACTCGTTCAGAAATGGGTTGCCGAGCAATATCAATAGGTTGATGGCCCCGCCCGGATCGCTGCTCGGTAATGATTCATCATATTTTTTGAAGTCCCTTTAGGTCTCCAGGCCTTATAAGACCGTCATACAGGTGTCGGGGCAGGGAAGCTCGCGGGTGAGTCGCCGGATTCGGCGGTCACTGGGCGGCGACCGTGCCGATGCGATGACGGGGGTTGCCATGAGCCGCAAATATTTCGGGACCGACGGCATTCGCGGCCGCGCCAACGGCGTGATCACGCCGGAACTGGCCTTGAAGGTCGGGCAGGCGGCCGGTCTGGTGTTCCAGCGCGGCGAACATCGCCACCGCGTGGTGATCGGCAAGGACACGCGATTGTCCGGCTACATGATCGAGAATGCCATGGTGGCGGGCTTCACCTCGGTCGGCATGGACGTGCTGCTGGTCGGTCCGATGCCGACCCCGGCGGTGGCGATGCTGACCAAGTCGATGCGCGCCGATCTTGGCGTGATGATCTCGGCGTCGCACAATCTGTTCGAGGACAATGGCATCAAGCTGTTCGGCCCGCTCGGCTTCAAGCTCTCCGACGACGTCGAGAAGCAGATCGAGGAATTGCTCGACGACGATCTCGGCAAGAAGCTGGCGGCCAGCGCCAGCCTCGGCCGTGCCCGCCGCATCGACGGCGTGCATGACCGTTACATCGAATTTGCCAAGCGCACGCTGCCGCGCGACCTCAGCCTCGATGGCCTGCGCGTGGTGGTCGATTGCGCCCATGGCGCGGCCTACAAGGTGGTGCCGGAAGCGCTGTGGGAACTGGGCGCCGACGTGATCTCGATCGGCGTCGAGCCCGATGGCTTCAACATCAACAAGGAATGCGGCTCGACCGCGCCGGAAGCGCTGTCGCGCAAGGTGCGCGAGATGCGCGCCGATATCGGCATCGCGCTCGATGGCGACGCCGACCGCGTCATCATCGTCGACGAGCGTGGCCACGTCGTCGATGGCGACCAGCTGCTGGCGGTGATCGCGCAGAGCTGGAAGGAGGACGGCCGGCTGTCGAAGCCCGGCATCGTCGCCACCGTGATGTCCAATCTCGGCCTCGAGCGTTTTCTCAATGCGCAGGGCATCGACCTGATCCGCACCGCGGTCGGTGACCGCTACGTGCTCGAGCAGATGCTGAAGCACGGCTACAATGTCGGCGGCGAACCGTCCGGCCATATCATCATGTCGGACTACGCCACCACCGGTGACGGTTTTGTCGCCGCGCTGCAGGTGCTGGCGGTGGTGCAGAAGTCCGGGCGTCCGGTGTCGGAAGTCTGCCATCTGTTCGAGCCGCTGCCGCAGATCCTGAAAAATGTCCGCTATCGCAGCGGCAAACCACTCGACAATGACGACGTCAAATCGACCATCGCCGCCGGCGAATTGCGTCTCAACGGCCACGGCCGGCTGCTGATCCGCCCGTCGGGCACCGAGCCGGTGATCCGGGTGATGGGCGAGGGCGACGACCGCATCATGGTCGAGGAAGTGGTCGACACCATCGTGTCGGCGCTCGGCCACGCCGCGGCGGCCTAATCGCGCGGCAGCTTCACGCCAGGCTTCGATTATGTCGCGGGGGGCGCAACGGCGCGCTGCCGTCCGCCGAAACCCCGGGGCGGAGGTGAGTGCGCGGCGCTCTCGCGGTCGCGCGCGAGACAGATGACGTGGACAAGCTTCGCTTGGCCCACCCGACGGCTTCGATGCCGTTGCTATCAATCATTTGTTAGTATTTGCCGGACGGTCAGCGGAACTCGCGCGCGACCGCCGGGGTTCCATGCGCGACATCCAGCGCGTGGACCTGAGCCTTCGCGCTTCGCATCATGGTTAACGAATAGCTTCGCGCCAGGAACCTACTGATATCCATGTGTAGTTAGGAAGTGTCGCTACGCGGCGTTGCAATTTTTACCTGTAAATCGTCATTGATTATCAACCTTAATTGTTAGGGTTAAGTACCGCTTAAGAATTTGCTGGCATCCTTCGAGCGTGAATTTTGAGTGTGAGGCCCTCCGTAGTTGCCTCTTTGGCCAAAAGGACGAAGCCAATGCGTAGCGTTAAATTGATTCTGGCCGCCGGAGCGGCTTCCCTGATGTCGACCGCCGTTTTCGCCGCCGACATGCCCCTTCCCCCGCCGATGAGCTATGCCCCGCCGCCGGTCGAGGATTTCGGCGGCTGGTATCTGCGCGGCGATATCGGTTTCAGCAATCAGAAGGTGAAGAACATCGCCATGGGCGATAACCGCAATGCCGCGCTTTTGTCGCTGCAGGAGAACGTGGCGTTCGACACCGCTGGCATCTTTGGCGGCGGCGTCGGCTACCAGTTCAACAACTGGCTGCGCGGCGACATCACCGGGCAATACCGCGGCAATGCCAACTTCAAAGGCACTGACCGGGTCACTTTCCCGTCGGCGGGTCTGGTTGGCAATGGTGTCAACAACTACACCGCCAGCAAATCCGAATGGGTGGTGATGGCCAATGGCTATGTCGATCTCGGCACCTGGTGGTGCGTGACGCCGTTCGTCGGCGCCGGCGTCGGCATGGCGCGGGTCAACATCGCGAACTACACCGACAATGGTTCGACCATCGTCGGTGGCGTGACGTCCACCAGCTTTGCCGGCGCGCCGGCCGCGTCGAAGTGGAACCTGGCCTGGGCGCTGCACACCGGCCTGGCCTACAAGGTCAATCCGGCGACGACGATCGAATTCGGCTACAGCTACATGAATCTCGGCGATGCCACCACCGGTCCGGTGTCGGACTATACCGGCTTCACCCGCGGCGTGCCGATGCAGTTCAAGGACATCACCTCGCACGACCTGAAGCTCGGCGTGCGCTGGAATCTGGACAGCCCGCCGGCTTACGCGCCGCCGCCGCCGCTGATCCGCAAGGGCTGATCGCTCCAACTATCTTAATACTGCTTAACGGCGCGGGATCTTCCCGCGCCGTTTTGTTTTGCGTTGGTGGTGCTTGGTGACAATTGATTAAGGTTAATGCGTGATGATTAGTGTAGTTAAAGTTGAGTTGGGGAATTTCGAAATGTTGAAGTGGGTATTGGCTACTGCCCTGGTATGCGCGACGTCTGGCGCGCAGGCGGCGGATTACGCGGACCTTCCGGTATTGCGCGGAAGCCTTCGCGAGCAGACCTCCACCGGGAGAAACTGGGACGGTTGGTATGCCGGCGGCCAGTTCGGCTATTCGGCCGGCAATCTCGATTTCAGCCACGCCTCCCAATCCCTGACCGACTTCATGTTGCGAAACCAAGTGTTGCAGGTGCCGGTTCAAAGCTGGGCACTGCTGGAGGCCAAGGATGCCACGTCGCTCGGTTTTGGCGGCTTCGTCGGTCGCAACTGGCAATGGGAAGACGCGGTCATCGGCCTCGAACTGAACTACACCAATTTGCGCGGCCTCAGTAATTCTTCCGGCTCGACCATGAGCCTGTCGATCATGAATCCAGCAGGCGCGACACCGCCGGCCGGGCACGACTACCGCTATGATACCACGTTAACTGGTGCCGCGTCCGGTCAGATCAAGGACTTGCTCAGTCTGCGCGCGCGTGGCGGTTGGGATGCCGGCACTTTCATGCCGTATATTTTCGGTGGCCTAGCTCTTGGCCGTGTCCAGGTCAGCCGCACGGCAACGCTGGATGTGACCAAACACGATCTTTACACCGTGACGGCGGGAGGTGTGACGATTCCTGTGGATATTTATTCGCCAGGCAATGCGACGCCGACGCCATCATCCAAAACGGAAGGCGGCGCCGATGCGATCGCGGCCGGCTACACGGTTGGCCTCGGCACCGAAATGCTGGTAGCAGGCAATCTGTTCCTTCGCGCCGAGTGGGAATATGTTCAGCTCATGAAAATTCGCGACGTGGCTTTCAGCGTCAATACGGCGCGCGCCGGCATTGGCTACCGGTTCTGACCTGATATCACC
>NZ_JANXTC010000086.1:0-47516 GCF_025356345.1 Tardiphaga sp. | reverse complement strand
GCTCCGCAGCGCTGGGGGAGAGGGGAAGGCAAACGGAATCACGCCCATGCAAAACCTCCTCACCGACATCCCCGGCGTCCGCGTCGGCCACGCCGACGACGCGGCGCTGGCCTCCGGTGTCACCGCGATCCTGTTCGATCGGCCGGCGGTCGCCTCCATGGACGTGCGCGGCGGCGGGCCCGGCACCCGCGAGAGCGCCCTGCTCGACCCCGTCAACACCGTGGAGGGCATTGACGGCATCGCGCTGGCCGGCGGCTCGGCCTTCGGCCTGGAGGCCGGTGGCGGCGTGCAGGCCTGGCTGGCCCAACAGGGCCGCGGCTTTCGCATTCGCGATGCCGTGATCCCGATCGTGCCCGGCGCGATCTGCTTCGATCTGCTCAATGGCGGCGACAAGGGCTGGGGCCGCTACCCGCCCTATCGCGAGCTGGGCTATGCGGCGGCGGCGGCGGCCGGCGAGCGTTTTGCGCTTGGTAGCGTCGGCGCCGGGCTCGGCGCCACCACGGCGACGTTCAAGGGCGGGCTGGGCTCGGCGGCGGCGATCACGCCCACCGGCGTCCGCGTGGCGGCGCTGGCCGTCGTGAACGCGATCGGCAGCGTCACCGTCGGCGAAGGGCCGTGGTTCTGGGCCGCGCCGTTCGAGATCGATGGCGAATTCGGCGACCGCGGCCTGCCGGCTGGTTTTACGCCGGACATGCTGGCGCTGCGGATCAAGGGCGGCGCGGCGGCGACCGCGATCGAGAACACCACGCTGGCGGTGGTCGTCACCGATGCGATCCTCAGCAAGACCCAGGCGAAGCGGCTGGCGATCATGGCGCAGACCGGTTTTGCCCGGGCGATCTATCCGGTGCACGCGCCGCTCGACGGCGACATCGTGTTCGCCGCGGCGACCGGCGAAAAACCGATCGATCCGCTGGCCGGTCTGACCGAACTCGGCATGCTGGCCGGCAATGTGGTGGCGCGGGCGATCGCGCGCGGGATTTTTGAAGCCGCAGCGCTGCCGTTTGCGGGCGCGCTGCCGGCGTGGCGGGATCGGTTTGGGTGAATCTCGAAGCCCGACCGAAAGTCATTTCGATATTATCAAGCAACCATCGGTATACAAATCCGAAAAAGCGTATTTAAATACTTATATTCCAGTTAAGTTCAGTAGATAGCGACCCTATCAAGGTTAAAAAAGCGTTTAACTTGCCGGCACCCCGACCGTGCCGCACCTTGGCGATGCGCTCCACACAGAAGCGCGCAACAAGGAGAAACGTCATGAAGAACATCGTTGTTCTTGCCGCTCTGGTAACCGCCCTGATCAGCGCTCCGGCCTTTGCCGGCGGTGGTGGTGGACGCGGCGGCCTGGCCATCAATGCCAACGTGCTGGTCGGCGCCGGCGGCGTACACGGCCTGCTCAATGGCGGCGGACGCGGCTATGGTGTCGTTGCCGTCAACGCCAACGTCACCACCGGCAAGGGCGGCGTCCTCGGCGCCATTCTCGGCGGCGGTCGTGGCGGCAATGGCGGACATTCGGGCAGCGGCTGCGGCTGCTAACAAATTCCAGGAACGAACGGGGCTCGACCCCGCTCGTTTTACTACTTGATTTGTTTGGTCTTGCCGTCCAACGCCGGCCTGGCCCCGTTCGGCGAAAACGTCTTCGTCAACGACGATGCGACGATGATCGCGCTGGCCTTGTCGCCATTGATCAGCGTGCCCGTGGTGCGCGACAGATCCATGCCCCAGCGGACATCGCTGGTGATCTCGCGCGACAGGCCGACGCCGACCGTGGTGATCTGCTGGCGGAACGGCGAGTCCAGATATTCCGTAGCGGCGTAGCCGACCAGCGCGGTGAGCAGCAGCTTTGGATCGACCTGCCAACCCGCTTTCGCGGTGTACAACGTGTCGATCGTGATCGGCGAGATCGGAAACGAGGTCTCGCCGGCACGGCGCTGCGCGCCGAGGTCGACAGAGAGTTGTTTCACAGCCTTCGGCCGCCAGCCCACATTGGCCTCGAACAGCGTGCGATCGACATTCGTGAAATCGACATCGTGGAAGCGGGCATACAGCTGCGAGATCGAGGCAAAGCCGGTAAGCTCGTCGCCGTCATATTTGCCGAACAAAAACGGCTGCACTCGTTCATTGTCGCGGCGATAGCCGAAAATATCCAGCTCGTCGGTGTAGCGCCGCGCCGACACATTCAGCGACACGCCGAGCTCGGCCTTGCCGCGGATCACACTGACCCCCGGAATGATGGCGCCGCGCCAATATTGCAGCGGCTGCGGCGAAAAATCCTGAAAGATGGCGTTGGTCTGATTGATGGTCGAGCGACCGCCTTCGGCGCTGACGAACAACCGGACCTTATCCTGCAGCGACTCCACCTTGAATACCTGCAGGATATCCGTGGCGCGCAGATTATAGGTGCTGATGTCAACGATCGACGAAACCGAGCTGATCCGCAGCTCGTCATCGCCCATCGATCCCCGCAACAGCACCTTGCCGGTGGTGGCCGACACCAGCAGCTGGTTGGCGTAGCGCGTGGTGCTGCCGTCGGCGGTGATCGCCCAGCTGGAATCGCCGTCCTTGGCGCCGGCGGCGAGCGCGGCGTCGGTGGCGATGAAGGCGCTGCCGACCGGGTTGTGCCCGGACGAGAACTGGACGTTGCTGTCATAGCCGCCGCGCAGCCGCAGCGACGCCAGGAACTCGTCCTCGGCGCGCGCCGGAGCGCCGAGCAGTAATATACCGATTGCGCCGATGAATACTTGTCTACGCCACATTACGCCACCACGATTACTTGCAGAACCGCGGATAGCGTGCCGGTTTATAGTTAGCGAGTGATGAAATTACCGGCGCCACGGCTGTGACGCAGTGCCTTTTTGTGACCGCAACACCTGATCGCGCCGGCATGTACCGGCGGGGGCGATGCGGCAGCGATTTGCATGGGTATTTATTTAACCGGCAATGAAAGTGACCGATCGTCACTCAACCGGCGAGGCTGCCGGGATGAGCCGCACCTTCGCTAACCGGCCGATTTGCTTTCGAACACACCGTGTCCTGGAACATGATTGAGCTCGAGCCGGATGCCATCCGGGTCTTCGAACAGCATCGAATAGTAGCCGGGCACGAAATCGTCCTTGCGCGGGATGCGGACAATCCTCGCATCCGGACCTTGCAGAAACAAATCAAGGTCGTCCACGTCCTGGCGGCTGCGCGCCCGAAAACACAAATGATGCAGGCCAATCCTGTTTGATCAAACCGGATGTCGTCCAGCGGGGCTGTCCGGCGGCGGAGCGCAATGCCCGTTCGGCCGCCGACACCGTAAAAGACATCGTCGGTATCAGCGATCGGCGTGAGACCCAGGAATGGCAGCAATTCGCGATAGAAAGCGACGCTTCGTTTTAAATCGCGCGCCGTCAGCGAGACATGAGCGATACCATTCATTTCCATGGCAGGCTCCTCGAACGGGCTGTCTTTTTTCATTTCGCCGAAGGCTAAGACACGCGAGCCCGAATTGACATGGGCCGACACCGCACCGCTGTCGCGCAGCGGGCAAGCCGACCGCGAGTCTTATCCGTCAGGATTGAAGTACGGATGCTCCCGGCTCCGCGGAACACGATGCAATGGAAAAATCCGATACACGAATCCTGCGGCCGATGAAACGAAGCCGGCCACTGCACAACCAGGCCAAACCGGTGGCGAGCTTCCCAGCGCGGCCATCAAGGGTTGGGACGCGGGAAAGATCGCGGGCCGGTTTCGCTGTGGCGCCGGCACGGGCGCGATCGTCACAGTGGAATGGGCGACGCGTGCCCACGGGACTGGACCGGCACCTCCGCGGCCGGATCAGGTACCGGAACGCATAACTGCCCCGGATGCGAGGCGACACGGCATGTCGCCTCGCGTCCGGGGCCGGAAACAGTGTGCTTCTATTCCGGCGTCGATCAGGCGCTGATCGACAGCGACGACGTCGCGGAAGCCGACAATGCGCTGGCCTGACGCTGGATCAGCTGCTCGACGAAATTATACGACGAGGACGCCGATGCGGCGGCCGCGCTCTTCGGCGCCGATGTCATCGACACCTTGGAGCCGTCGGCATAGGTCATCGAGGTGGTGGTGGTGCCGTCGCTATTGGTGGTCGAAGTCGAGGAGGCGCCTTTCAGTGCCTGCAGCAGCGGATCGCTGCTGGCACCATCCGCCGATGTGGTGCTGGAATCCGCTGTCTTCGGCGCGTGATGATGCTGGCCGCCGGCGCCCTTCAGCGCAGAGCTGAGTTCGCTCTGGGTGACCGAGCCGTCGCCGTTCTTGTCGAGCTTGGCGAACACCGCATCGGCATTGGCGGTGTTGGTACCGCCGGCACCGAGCTTGCTCTCGAATTCCGACTTGCTGATGCCGCCGCTGCCGTCGCTGTCAAGCTGCGCGAACAGGTCCTTCAGCGCGCTGGACTGGCTCGATGACGCCGAGGTCGACGCGGATGTCGTGCTGGCGCTGGAGGCGTCGCTCTGCGCCGCGAGCACCGCGCTCATGGTGTTGGCCGACAGCGCGCCCGAGGTGCTCGAGCTGCTGTTGATGATCGGCAGCGCCGGGGTGGCGGTGGCCGTCGTCGCCGCCGCGGCAAAGGGCGACGACCCGGTCTGCGTCACGCCGGTGGTGGTTTTCGACTTCGCCTTCGACGCGGTCAACGCCTGAAGCGCATCGATCGCGGTCGTGGCGGCGGCGAGTGCTGGCAACATCGCAAAGCTCCTGATCAAGCCGCATCCGCGGCGCAATTCCCTGAACAATAGTCAGCAAGCCACGTGCCAGCGAAAAACCCTTATAGAACAATGCCCGCGCAGTCGGGCGACGCCACCCTGTCCCGGCAGATCATGCCGTGACGGCAGAATCTGCCGGGACCGAACTGCCGCAGGGCACGCCCGCCCGAGCGTTGCCGCTGCCCGGCGGCCATGATACCGCAGGCCTCCCCTCGCCGTCAGGAACGCCCGATGTCCGCTTTCACGCCCCGCCCCCTCATCATCGCGCCGTCGATCCTGGCCGCGGATTTTTCCCGGCTCGGCGAAGAGGTCCGCGCGGTCGACGCGGCCGGCGCCGACTGGCTGCATCTCGACGTCATGGACGGCCATTTCGTGCCGAACATTTCCTACGGCCCCGACGTCATCAAGGCGATGCGCCCGCACAGCAACAAGATCTTCGATGCCCATCTGATGATCGCGCCCTGCGACGCCTATCTCGAAGCCTTCGCCAAGGCGGGCTGCGACCACATCACCGTCCATGCCGAGGCGGGCCCGCATCTGCACCGCTCGCTGCAGGCGATCCGCGCGCTCGGCAAGAAGGCCGGCGTCTCGCTCAACCCCGGCACACCGCTCACCGCGATCGAATACGTCATCGACATGGTCGATCTGATCCTGGTGATGTCGGTCAATCCCGGTTTTGGCGGCCAGGCGTTTATCCCCTCGGCGCTCGGCAAAATCTCGGATCTGCGCGCCATGACCGCGGGCCGGCCGATCGACATCGAGGTCGATGGCGGGGTGTCGGCCGCGGTGTCGGGCCAGTTGGCCGCTGCCGGCGCCAACGCGTTCGTCGCGGGCTCGGCGGTGTTCAAGGGCGGAACGGTGGAGAGCTACAAGGCGAATATCGACGGGATACGGGCGGCGGCGCTGCATGCGCGCGGAGAGATGGTGTGAGGTTCACACCTCTTCGTGATGCAGCGGCGCTGGGCTACGGGTCGGAGGAGATCATTCAAACGGTCCAGTCCATCGAAGCCAGCCATTTCTACAAGTCGATGCAGTCGGTGCTGCGCAACGCGGCGCGAAGCGTCGTGGTGCGCTGCTGATCCGGGGCCCCGGCTCTCTTTAGTAAGAAACCGGGATCCCGGATCCGCGCAGCGGCATGAGAATGCCGCAGCGCGTCCGGGAAACGTGCTCGCGTCCGCCGCGCAAGTGCTGCGACGAACTAACGCTACTCCCCAGCCCGCTTCGGCCGCACCACTGTGACGCTGCAGCGCGCTTCGGCCGCGACCTTCGCCGATACGCTGCCCAGCAATTGCCGGCGTAGCGATTGCTGGCGCGCGCCGATGATGATGTGATCGACCCGGTTGACCTCGGCGAATTCCAGCACCGCGGCGGCCGGATCGATCGCCTCGATCACGTGGCTGGTCAACCGCGCCTCCTCGAGCCCGAGCCGTGAGGCCCAGTGCCGCAGCTGCACCAGGCGGTCGACATGCTTGTTGTTGTCGTGCTCATCCAGCGTACGGTCGATGGTCAGGCGGCCGAGCTTCAGCACGTTGACACAGGCGAGGCGCGCTGCCGGCAGCGTCGACAGCAACCGCGCGGTCGCTACCCGCAGCGCCTCGTTGAGCTCGGCCGCGCTTTCGCCGACATCCAGCGCCACCATCACGATCGGCGCCGCGGCCAGGTTGGCCGCGGCGTCGGTGCGGGGCTGCGGCAGGCCGGCGCCGCGGTTGAAGCGGCGGTGCCACACCGTGCGCCACGGATCGCGCGTCAGCTTGTCGGCGCGCGCGGTGAGCGTGACCTCAAAGGGATGGCCGAGGTCAAAAGCGAGTTGCGCCGCGGTTGGATAGCGCTGCGCCGGCTCGATCTCCAGGCAGCGCAGCACGATTTCCTGCAGCCACGGCGGATAATCGGCGCGCAGCTTGCGTGGCGGATGGACGTCACGCCACAGCCGGCGACGCATGCCGCGCAACGTCTCGGTCTCGCCGAGCGGCCGCTCGCCGGTGGTGAAGAAGTACAACAGCGCGCCAAACGAAAACAGGTCGCTGCGCGGGTCGTCGCGGACGCCGAGCAGGCGCTCCGGCGCCATATAGGGCGCGGTGCCGAACGGCAGCCGGAATTCTTCCTGCAGCAAATCGGGCAGTTGCGCGTGGTGCGACAGGCCGTAATCGATCAGCACCGCTTCGCCGCTGTCGCGAAACATCACGCTGCTCGGCTTGATGTCGTGATGGATGACGTGCTGCGCATGCAAGTCGGCCAGTGCCACGGCGACCTTACAGGCAATGGCCACCGCCTCGTCATAGGGCAGCGGCAGTTCCGGCAGCCGCTGGTACAGCGTCTGGCCGGGAATCTGCTCGATCACCACATAAGGCTGCGTGGCAAAATCACCGGTGGCAAAGCAGGCCGGCACGTGCGGGCCGGACAGTCGCGGCACGATCATCTGCTCCATCTCGAAGCTGACGATCGCAGCTGGATCGTCGCCCTCACTGATGCGCGGGATCTTCATCAGCAGCGGGCCGGCGAGATCTGGGCGGCTGACCTGCCACAACGTCGCCATGCCGCCGCGATGCACCCGCTCGCCGGTGGTGAAGCCATCGATCACCGAGCCCGGCTGCAAGGCGTGCCGCGCCATCGTCAGCGGCCCATCGCCAGGCGATCGGCCAGCCATGGCGGCAGGCCGTTGGCGCGGATCCGCTCGGCCGCCGCCTCGACATCATAGGGCACGCGGCAATAGCTGATCGACCGTTGCTCGGTATCGTAGATCGCAAACGCCGCCGCCGGGTTGCCGTCGCGCGGCTGCCCGACCGAGCCCAGCACCGCCAGCCAGTGCCGGCCCGGCAACAGCGGCACGGCGAGGTCGGCGGCCGGGACGAAGCGCGTCATCTTGGCCGCGGCGGACATCGAATACAGCGCCGGCTGGTGGATGTGGCCGCAGAAGCCGACCAGCGCCGGCGTCGCCTCGATGCTGCGCGCCGCATCGGCGCTGTCGCGGACGTAACGCCACCGCGACGGCGCGCTCGCCTCGGCGTGCACGTACAGCCGGTCGTCGTCGGCCAGCGTCAAAGGCAGGCCGGCGAGAAAACGCCGTTGCGCGACGTCGAGCCGGCCGCGCGTCCATTGCATCGCCGCCTGCGCATCATCATTCATGCTCTCCGCCGGCGTCCCCACCGCATGGTCGTGATTGCCCTGCACCGCCAGCGCGCCGCCTTCCACCAGTTCCATCACGGTATCAACCACCCATTCCGGATCGGCGCCGTAGCCGACGAAATCGCCCAGCAGCACCATGCGCTCCACGCCGCGCGCACGCGCCGCCGCGAGGCAGGCGCTGAACGCCTGCCGGTTGCCATGGATATCCGCAAGGATCGCCAGCTTCACGTTGCCTCCCTCGTTTCGGCTATCCTGCCAGCCCGCCCCGGCCGTCGGCTTGACCGACATCAAAACCAGTGACGGGCTGCTGCGGTTCGACAACGGCTATCATCGCGCCACGCTCTTGACTATCGCACCACCCGCAACACTGACAGACAAGTCGAATTCCTCCATATTTTGATTGCGCCATGAATCGATCATCTTATGAAGTCCGGACGGATCATTCTCTGGCACATGCAGCCTGGCAAAATACCGGCATATGACGCTGCTGCATCGGTCACTCATCCTCGTCAAGATCCGCGCCCATGGGATGGGTGATCCTGAGCGCATCGTCAGTATTTCCGGGCGCGCGAGGATCGACGGTGGAACGCTTCGCTGTGCAGACCCCGCGACTATTTCGGTTCACTACGACACCTTGAGACCAAGCCTGACGACATTTTCGTTGCGCCAACATTGGATGAGCCCGCCGAGACCGACCGGGTCCAGATCGAATTGTTGGCGAATCCTGGCAACGACTGGCCCATAAGAGGCCAACCGCTCTCCTCGTGATTCGCCAGGATGCTTTCGACATACGATAGCGCCGTCTCGTAGCCCCGCATGTCACCTGTCAGATAATCGGCCAACGCAAAATCGAGCTGGACCGGCACTGTCCCGTTCGGGCGCATGAAGTCAAAATAATCCAGGAAGGAAGCAACTGTCTGAATGCCTTCGAACTCGCTTACGAACGGCATTATCTGCTCCAGCACAACGGCGGCCGAGTACCGATCGTCGCGCGGATCGGTTATCGTCCAATAAGTCTGGCGGATGCCTTATCAAGCCACCATAGCGTCCACCAAAATCAAAGGACAGCTGATCATGCGGTCGCCACAGAGGCATCACGCATCGGCGCAGATCGTTGTGGTTCTTCCGGCCGCTGGTGAAAAGCCGGAATCCACGCAGGAACATATCCGTTTTCCCGACAGCAAGGAAATCACCATACAGGACTGAGCCGGGAAGCTGCTTCTGGATAATGCTGAAAACGCGGGCCGAGCGTCGCATGTTTGATACGTGATCCCCGAAGGATATGAAGCTCGATCACCGGAACATAGCGCGATGCTGAAAAATGACTTCGCAATTCGTCTGCACGCGATGAGCTTACCACGGCGCCGCCCGTCTTCAAATCGTAGACTACTTCACCAATCGTAGTCCTGGATTCGCGAGGCTGGCCGACAATTCCATCTTCGCGATATTTTTGTCGCACCAGGCTTCAATAACCGGGCGCAAACCATCTGGATCATTTTCCAGCAAGCTCAGAGCCTGTCGGATGACGGGCCTGTATCGTTCCTGCGTCGACTGTCGATATTCGTTGAGGTCATCCGTACCGACGCTAGCAGGCGTAGACCGAATGAACCAAGCGATATCAGGGCTACAGCTTCGCGTATCCGGGTTACGCGCCGATCTCAAAGATACTTTGCGTCATCCCCCTTCAACGCATCGCGCATGCCGTTCGGCACCGGGAAACCGTAACCGGACCAGTCATCGGCCCAGTTCAGCCGGCCAGCGTTGTGCTCCGCGCTGCAGTAGAGTTCGGTGCCGACTATATTCAGCGCGACGAGCAGCGCCTGGATGGCATCCGCTCCGCCCGCCGAGCCTTTCCGCTCGCGGTCCGGCCAACGGATGTTCCACTCCGAGAACCACGAATGGTCGCGCTGCTCGGGCCCAAGAATGCTCACGACGACGTCGGCCACGGCCGCACCATCGCGAAGTTTTAAAATACGTTGCATGGCATTGGGCATGATTAGAACCTCAGTACAGGAATTGAACTTCTGCGGAGACAAGCAGCGTAGCGCTCTGCGGCCCGCTACCAGCAACTTCTCAGTTTCAACGCGTTGCAAATGAATGTGTCGCGCGCATACTGCGCCTCACACTCTGCATCTCGGCTTGCGTTGCTGGCGACGGAGGTCCCTTCGTCCGTCCACTAGCCGAGTTCGTCGCGCAACTCGCTGGAATCGTAGCCGTCTTTGGTAGATATACCGCATTTGCGGAGCTTCAATTCGAACTTGATGCCCAGCAGTTGATATTTCAGCCGCGCCAGATTGCTTCGGATATCGTCAAGTTCAGTTCGGATTTTCATCGCCGTTGCCTTCGGATTGAAATTAGGCTAATATTCTTATAAGATTAAAAGTCTAGTTTCAAGACATATTCGGGTCCGGGCCCCGGTTCGCCGACGACCCGACCGGGCTCCCGGCTGCGCAGCGGCACAGTCGGCGACGCAATGGCATCGGCAGCGCAGTCGGGGACACGCGACAGCGCCCAGATCGGCGCCCGCCCTCCCCCTCATCTTCCCGTTCCCTCCCCCAGCCATTTCTGCTAAAGCGCGGCGTAATCCCCTAACCGCTGCGAGTGCCCATGATTCCGCGCTATACCCGTCCCGAAATGGCTGCCATCTGGGAGCCGCAGACCCGCTTCAAGATATGGTTCGAAATCGAGGCGCATGCGGCCGATGCGCTGGCGGAGCTGGGCACCATCCCGAAGGACGCCGCCAAGGCGATCTGGGCCAAGGCCCGCGACGTCACCTTCGATGTGGCGCGGATCGACGAGATCGAGCGCGAGACCAAGCATGATGTGATCGCGTTCCTGACCCATCTGGCGGAAATCGTCGGCCCCGAGGCGCGCTTCGTGCACCAGGGCATGACCTCGTCGGACGTGCTCGACACCTGCCTCAACGTGCAGCTCACCCGCTGCGCCGACCTGCTGATCGCCGACGTCGACCGGCTGCTGGCGGCGCTGAAAACCCGCGCCTTCGAGCACAAGATGACGCCGACCATTGGCCGCTCGCACGGCATCCATGCCGAGCCGGTCACGTTTGGCCTCAAGCTGGCCTATGCCTATGCGGAATTCACCCGCGCCCGCGAGCGCCTCGTCACCGCGCGAAAAGAGGTCGCGACCTGCGCGATCTCGGGCGCCGTCGGCACCTTCGCGCAGATTGACCCGCGGGTGGAGGAGCATGTCGCCAAGGCGATGGGACTGACGCCGGAGCCGATCTCGACCCAGGTGATTCCGCGCGACCGCCACGCGATGTTCTTCGCCACGCTCGGCGTGATCGCCTCGTCGATGGAACGGCTCGCCACCGAAGTGCGCCACATGCAGCGCACCGAGGTGCTGGAAGTGGAAGAGTTCTTCTCCGAGGGCCAGAAGGGCTCCTCGGCGATGCCGCACAAGCGCAACCCGGTGCTCACCGAGAACATCACCGGCCTCGCCCGCATGGTCCGCGCCTATGTAACGCCGGCGATGGAGAACGTGGTGCTGTGGCACGAGCGCGATATCTCGCACTCGTCGGCCGAGCGGATGTTCGGACCCGATGCGACGGTGACGCTGGATTTCGCGCTGAACCGGATGGCCGGCGTGATCGAGAAGCTGCTGATCTATCCCGCCAACATGCAGAAGAACCTGGATCGCCTCGGCGGCCTGGTGCATTCGCAGCGCCTGCTGATCGCGCTGACGCAAAAGGGCGCCTCGCGCGAGGATGCGTACAAACTGGTGCAGCGCAACGCGATGCCGGTATGGCGCGGCGAAGGCGATTTCCAGACCCTGCTGAAGGCCGATGCCGATGTGAAGAAGCATCTGTCGGACGCCGAGATCGAGGAACAATTCGACCTCGGCTATCACTTCAAGCATGTCGACACGATCTTTGCCCGCGTGTTCGGCGCGAGCTGATCCTGCGCCACGCTCTTGGCCGTCATTGCGAGGAGCGAAGCGACGCGGCAATCCAGATTACCGCGCGCTCGGCAAGAACTGGATTGCTTCGTCGCAAGGGCTCCTGGCAATGACGGACGAGACATTACAGCCCCGCGTCCTCGCCGTCTCGCTCCGCCGCGGCCATCACTTCAGCAAGATTCCAGCGCTCAGCATTCGCCTGCTGGCTGGGCTCGGCGTCGAGGGCGACGGCCATCTGGGGGCACGGGTCCAGCATCGCTACGACCGGCGCCGCGACCCGACACAACCGAATTTGCGCCAGGTGCATCTGATCGCCGCCGAGCTGCTGGATGAACTCAACGGCAAGGGCTTTGCCATAGGCCCCGGCGAGCTCGGCGAGAACATCACGACCGCCGGCATCGACCTGCTCGGCCTGTCAGCGGGGACCAAACTGCATCTCGGCAACGAGGCGGTGATCGCGATCACCGGACTGCGCCAACCCTGCGTACTGATGGACAGATTTCAAGACGGCCTGAAGGCGGCAACCCTGGACAAGGCCGCCGACGGCAAGGCGATCTTCAAGGCTGGCGTGATGGCAATCGTGGTGGCGGATGGCGACGTCCGGCCCGGCGATGCGATCACCGAGGAACCGCCGCGAGCGCCGCATCGGGCATTAAAGGCGGTGTAGTTGATCGTCATTCCGGGGCGCGAGCGCACTTCAGCCACCCCAATTGGAGTGGTGGGGAATCTCGATATGGGGCGATGAACATTTCGGGATTTTGGGTTCGGTCGCGGCTAGCGCCGCTCCCGCCCCGGAATGACAGCTCACATCTGCCGGCTCACTCCCCCGCTGTCATCCTTGCCACCACGTCGTCGTGCCGGACGAAGCGATGAAACAGCGCCGCCACCAGATGCAGCACCACCAGGCCGATCAGCAGATAGGCCGCGTAGATGTGCAGATCCTCATAGCGGTCCGCCATGGCCTTGTCGGTACTGGTGAATTGCGGCACCCGGAACCAGCCGAAGAAATCGGCATAATCCGGCTTGTGGGCACCGGAATGCGCCCAGCCGAGCCCGGCGACCAGCATGGTGACGCCGTACAGCGCCCAGTGATTGGCCTTGGCCAGCACACGCTCCCAGGTCGGCGAATCGGCCGGCGGCGCCGGCACCGGGTTGACGGCACGCCAGATCAGCCGGATCGCCATCAGCAGCAGGATCAAATAGCCGATATCGGCATGGATCGAGCGGTGAAAGAACCGCACCGGCCGCGCCGCGATGTGGTTGAACCACCAGCCATAGGCCAGCATGAAAAGGATGGCGAGGCCGAGGACCCAGTGCAAAGCTCGGGACAGATTGCCCCAGCGGGCGGTGGTATTGCGGATCATGACACTCTCTTCGAAGCGACGAACGGGTCGAAAAGGCCACGCCGCGGCGGCCGCGGCAAGCCGTCGCGCCCTCAGAAAGCCGCGATCGCGGCTGGAATAGCTCCAGACTTGCCGTTCTCGTTTCCCGGACGCGGCGCGGCCGCCTTGTGCCGCTATGCCTCCGGGGAACGAGACGCGGCAACTCAAAAGTAACCCACATCGGCAACAGTGATTCCGTGCCCCACCGCCCCACCATCCTCGTGTTCGATTCCGGCCTCGGCGGCCTCACCGTACTGCGCGAGATCGTGCGGGCGCGTCCGGACGCGCGCTACATCTATGTCGCCGATGATGCTTTCTTCCCCTATGGCCAGCATTCCGAGGACGCCATTGTCGCCCGGGTAGTGCCGGTCATCGGCGAACTGATCGCGCTGCACCGGCCGGAACTGGTGGTGATCGCCTGCAACACCGCCTCGACGCTGGTGATGGGCCATCTGCGCCGCGCCTTCCCGGTGCCGTTCGTCGGTACCGTGCCGGCGATCAAGCCGGCCTGCGCGGGCTCGCGAAGCCGACGCGTCTCGGTGCTCGGCACCTCGGGCACGGTAAAGCGCGAATATACCAAGGCGTTGATCCGGGATTTCGCCGGCGGCTGCGACGTCACGCTGGTCGGCTCGGCCCATCTCGCGTCACAGGCCGAGGCCGAGCTCGGCGGCGCCACCATCAGCGACCATGATTTGCTCAAAGAGATCACCGCCTGTTTCGTCGACGACGGCAGCGCGAAAACCGACACCGTGGTGCTGGCCTGCACGCATTATCCGTTGCTGCTGACGCGCTTCATTGCGCTGGCGCCGTGGCCGGTGACCTGGATCGATCCGGCGCCGGCGATCGCGCGGCGGGTGGTGGATCTGCTCGGGCCCGGCGACGGCCAGGCAGACGATGCCGGCGCGCCTCCAAAAATCCTCTACACTTCCGGCAAACCGCCCGCGCCGCCGCTGCTGCGCATGAGCGCGGCATATTTCGGTACCCGCAGCGCGGCCTGAGGTAACGCCGGATCCCCCGCGAAAGCGGCGCTTGCGACGGCCAATCCGGCTGCTACCCTTGCGCTGTCTGACCTCCAAGAAGGCAGCGACAGGGAGAACACCATGTTGAAGAGACTCATGCTGGGCGGGTTCATCATCGCGATCACCGCTGGCGCCGCGGCGGCGCAGGGCATCAAGCGAACGCCGCTGCAGGACATCAAGTTTCCGGTCGGCTATCACATCGTCAGCGTGATCGCCGAGATCGGCCCGAGCCAGATCGCTGGCCGCCATACCCATCCCGGCGTCGACACCGGCTATGTGCTTGATGGCGGCGCGACCTTGCTGGTGGAAGGCAAGCCCGACCAGGAACTGAAGGCCGGGGATTCCTACGCGGTCCCCGCCGGCGTGCCGCACGATATCAAGACCGGCGACAAGGGCCTCAAGATCATGGCGGTCTATGTCGTCGAGGACGGTAAGCCGGTAGCCACGCCGGCGCCGAAACAGTGAGCCGAACGTAACCATACGCCGCGTCTCCTCACACCTCTCGCGCTACATGGTCGCCAAGGCCCGGGCGCGGGAGGTACCCAACGTGGCGGCAACGACCCCCCGTTATTTTACGGACATGCGCGGCCAACGCGGCGGCACCGCCTCGCCGAATAAATGCCGGAACGACCGCTGCCCGACAAAGCAACCGCGCCGGATTTCGCGGCGGATAAATGCGCACCGCGAAATGGACGATATGTCGGGATTCGCTCCGATATGTTTATTTCGAATTATTGAAAAAGCCCGGGAACTTCACGACTGCGACATTCTTTCATCAGCATGGAACCAGTCACCAACCGGGCAAATCACGAATGATCAAGTTGACCTCAGGACATCTAAGCGCGGGAGTTGATGAGACCAGCTATCAAATCACCTGGAAACATATCTCGCTCAACGCCACGGTAATTTTAAGTGTCCAGATCGAGGGAGCCTATTCCGACACCGTCGGCCAGGGCCTGGCCTTTACCGAACTCGAAGGCATGCACGTCGCGCTCGCTGATGCCCGGGCGCAATTCCTGAGTTTAAGCAGCACATCGACCACCGTGACCAAGGCGATCACACCGCCACTCTAGCCGACGTCGATCGCACTTCAAGCGAGCTGGTATCGCGCGGTCCATTTGTTCTCGTCTTTATAAGCCGGTCGTTCCGCACCATGACGAAGATCGGAGCCACGATTTGAAAGCGCGCGTCGACTCCCCTCACCGAAGCTACACTTTCAAACCATCATAGCTGGCTTGGTTCCTTCCAGCTTCCTATTGCCTGTCCGCGCCAATTGGCGACTCCCCATCAACTGAACGCTGCCGTGAAGCGTTCAATTCCTACGACCGAACTGGAAAATCAATGATCCGCGCCATTTTCGATCCCATCATGAATTCCTCCAAAAACGGCTTGAGGCATCTGCCGAAAATCGTCCGCTTCCAGTTGATGACGGTGCTCGCCACGTTCTGGTCGATGATTTTCTGCGTCAGCGCCGGCATCGTCGCGTGGTTGCCGGAATACGTCGCCGTTCACGTGGTGCTATTGCTGGTTGGTATATTCGGGACCGGCTGGCTGTTCAAAAGCGCCCAGGCCAAATCCGTCCCCCTCCCCGCCGCCACCGAACCGTAGGCGCGACGACGTCGCCGCTGACAGACACCACAGCCTCGTGGGACAAATATTTGAAAGTGAGATCCTATGATGATTTCAACAGGCTTGATGCAAATCGGCGGCGCGCTGGCGCTGGTATTCGTGCTGACGTTTTTCATTCTTGTAAGGCCGCAATTGAAACGCCAGCAAAGCCACATGAACTTCCTGGGGTCGCTGATGCTGGGTGACCATATCGTCACCTGCGGCGGCCTGATCGGACAGATCACGAAATTCGACCGCGGCGATACCGTCCATATCAAATTGTCCGACACCACCCATGTGCTAGCCCGGCGCAGCAGCATCGAAGAACGATTTGTTAACGCATCGTGACTTGTTCAGGCCGTTGACGACCCTGTCCACAGCGCGAGGCGGCGTTGGGCCGTGGCTCGCCATCACAGGACACGACCCCTACTAAATTACTGTAATTATATGCCCGGCGTCAGACATAAGACTGCGCGCGGGGTATAATAAAAATTCATATGTCCGCTAGGTAAACTATGGTTTCCATGCGACGGTGATCCCTTGGGGTAAATCATCGATGCAAGAACAATATCGTCAACTTAACGTTCCGATTGAAATCGTTCGCACGTTGATTGCCATCTCGGAGACCGGAAGCCTGACCAAGGCGGCCAGCCGTCTCGGCCTGACCCAGCCCGCCGTCAGCGCGCAGATGAAGCGCATCGAGACCATGCTCGGTGGCTCGATCTTCAAAAAGGGCGCGGGAGGGTCGGCCGCGACCAAGCTGGGGTCGCTGGTACTCAACCACGCGCGCCGGATGATGGACGCCAACGATCAGATGCTGCGCTTGCGCGGCAACAGCATCGTCGACGCACCGGCCCGGATCCGGCTCGGGATCAGCAACCTCTACGTCAAGGAATATCTGAAGAAGCGCGACCACGACCTGCTGGGCGACGTCACCATTCACACCGACAACTCCGCCGAGCTCACCAAGGAGCTCGCCGACGGCTTCATCGACATCGCCTGTGTGTTCCGCACCGCCGAGCTGACCAATGACATGGCTGACTTCATCGTCGATGAACATGACGAACAATTTGTCTGGGCACGCGCCAGCGACTTCCTGCTGAGCCCCGGCGTGCCGCTGCCGATCCTGAGCTGGAGCGGCGCGGTGACCGATGCGCTGATGATCAGCGCGCTGTCCCGCAAGGGGCTGCCCTATCGGGTGGCGTTCAACAGCTCGGACTACCAGGCCAAGCTGTCGGCCGCCGAGGCCGGACTCGGACTGACGATCATCCCGCGACGGATGTTGCCAGCCACGCTGGTCGAGGCCAAGGAAGACTATCTGCCGCCGCTGCCGCCGCTGAAGGCGTTCCTGTGCGCGCGGCCCGACCCGCAGCGCAGTGTCGAAACCGCGGAAATTCTGTCGCATCTGTCGCAACTGCTGTTCGCACGAGCCGTCGATCCGGCCGCCTAGTCTTCATTCGAGCCCGGGAATCGCAGAAACTCGTCCTGACGGTATTCCGGCCACAGGATACGCCCGGGGCACGTCACCGCCGACCGGACCTAACCCCTTCCAGATACGCTGAATTAGCCTGTTTTCGTGCCCTGGCACCGGGCTTTCAATTGACATCCCCCGCGGTTCTTCCTAGAACCCCGCTTGCTCGCGGGCCGCTTTCGGCCCGCGTTGCGTTTCGCACCCGTGGTTCTCCTCCCAGCTTTGGAATGAACCTGTCGGTACTGGAATTCTCCGGTACACAGGAGGGCGCGTCTCCTCACCCTACCATCAACATCGAGGACGCGATGACCAAGCGTAGTGAAGCCAAGTATAAAATCGACCGCCGCATGGGCCAGAACATTTGGGGTCGTCCCAAATCGCCGGTCAACAAGCGCGAATACGGCCCCGGCCAGCACGGCCAGCGCCGCAAGGGCAAGCTCTCCGACTTCGGCGTGCAGCTGCGCGCCAAGCAGAAGCTGAAGGGCTATTATGCCAACATTTCCGAGCGCCAGTTCCACTCGATCTATGTGGAAGCCGGCCGCATGAAGGGCGACACCGGTGAAAACCTGATCGGCCTGCTCGAGCGCCGGCTCGACACCGTGGTGTATCGCGCCAAATTCGTCGCCACCATGTTCGCGGCCCGTCAGTTCATCAACCACGGCCACATCAAGGTGAACGGCAAGCGCGTCAACATCGCCTCCTACAAGGTCAAGATCGGTGATCTGATCGAACTCAAGGAATCCTCGAAGCAGCTCGCTTTCGTGCTCGAAGCCTCGACGCTCGGCGAACGCGACACCCCGGATTACGTCGAAACCGATCACGGCAAGATGACCGCCAAGTTCATCCGCATCCCCCTGCTGTCGGACGTTCCGTTCGCCGTGCAGATGGAGCCGCATCTGATCGTCGAATTCTATTCGCGCTAAACGCTAGCAGCGTTGACGAGATCAAGGCCCCGGATTTTCCGGGGCCTTTTTTGTTGGGGCTTCGGCTTCTATCCGTCATTGCGAGGAGCCCTTGCGACGAAGCAATCCAGCTCTTACAGCGATTGCAGCCCACTGGATTGCCGCTTCGCTTTGCTAAGTGGAAAGCTGCGGGGCAGCTTTTCCTGACCTCGCAATGACGGCTGAAAGGACTGTGCATGACCTACACACCGACGCCCACCGATCCCAGGCAGACGCCCGTTCGCATCAACCTGCTGTCCGACACCCAGACGCGGCCGACGCCGGCGATGCGGGCGTATATGGCGCAGGCGGAATGCGGCGACGAGCAGATCGGCGACGATCCAACCGTCACCGCGCTGTGCGAACGCGTCGCCAACCTACTCGGCAAGGAAGCGGCGGTATTCATGCCGTCCGGCACCATGTGCAACGTCGCCGCCACCCTGGTGCATGCGCGGCGCGGCGATGAAATCCTGGCGCATCGCAGCGCGCATCTGATCAGCCGCGAAGGTGGCGCCCACGCCGCGCTCGGCGGTTTTCAGGTCACCGCGCTCGATGGCGAAGGCGGCCAGTTCACGGCGGCGACGCTGCGCGCCGCGCTGCATCCGCGCAGCCGCTACGAGCCGCCGCAGACCGTGGTCAGCGTCGAGCAGACCGCGAATATCGGCGGCGGCACGATCTGGAAAAAAATCGCGCTCGACGAGGTCGTGGCGATCGCGAGGGAGAATGCCATGGCGACGCATATGGACGGCGCCCGACTGCTCAATGCCTGCGTCGCCACCGGGATCAGCGCGCGCGACATGTCGGAGGGCTGGGATTCGGTGTGGATCGATTTCACAAAAGGCCTCGGCGCGCCGCTCGGCGCCGCGATGGCCGGCTCGCGCGACTTCATCGACGAGGTCTGGCGCTGGAAACAGCGGCTTGGCGGCTCGATGCGACAGGCCGGCCTCAGCGCCGCCGGTTGCCTGTATTCACTCGACCACCATGTCGATCGCCTCACGGACGACCACGCCCATGCCCGCGCGCTGGCTGGCGGGCTGTCGCAGATTCCCGGCATAATGGTGCAGGCGCCGGAGACCAATCTGGTGTTCTTCGATCCGGCGCAGGCCGGTGTCACCGGCGCCGACATGGTCGCGGCGCTGCGCCAGCGCGGCGTGCTGCTGGCGACGATGGACGGCCGGATTCGCGCCTGCACCCATCTCGATGTGACGGCTGACATGATCGAGGAAACGCTCGGACTGGTGCGGGAGATTGTCAGGACGGCGTAGTTCTTAACTGTCATTCCGGGGCGCGAAAGCGAAAGCTCGAGCGAACCCGGAATGACAGTACGTAGCTACTCCATCGCCCCGTAGACCAGCTTGCGCACCTCGCTCTCGATCCGTACCCGCTGCGACGGCGCTTGCATCATCACGATGACGAACATGTCATCCTTCGGATCGATCCAGAAGAAGGTGCCGCCGACGCCATCCCAGCGATATTCGCCGATCGGCCCGGGCTCGTTTGCCAGTTCTTTCGTGCGCACCGCAAAACCGAGGCCAAACCCGCTGCCGTCGCCGGGGAAGTAATAATAGTCCCGTCCCACCCCACTGTCCGGGCCGATCTGATCGGTGGTCATCGCCGCGACGGTAGTCACGCCGAGATAGCGCCGACCGTCCAGCGTTCCGCCATTGATCAGCATCTGCGCAAATCGCGCATAGTCCCCGAGCGTGCCGACCAGGCCGGAGCCGCCGGCCTCCCAGCGCCTGATCTCGAGCGGATCGCGCATGCCGACCACCGGGCCGACCATGCGGTCATTGGCGAAGGGTTCGGCAATGCGCGGACGCTTGCTCTCGTCGGTGACGTAGAACGAGGTATCCTTCATACCGAGCGGATCGAGCAGCCGGCGCTTCAGGAAGCCGTACAGCGACTGGCCGGAGATGATCTCGATGACACGGCCGAGCACATCGGTGGAGTGGCCGTAGTCCCATAGCGTGCCGGGCTGCTCGGCGAGCGGCAGGCGCGCGAGACGGTCGGCCCATTCGGCGCTGTCGAGATCGCTGTTGGCGAGATCGAGTTGCGCGTAGCGGCGCCGCGCCGGGTCGTCGCCATAGAAGCCATAGGTGATGCCGGAGGTGTGGCGCAGCAGATCGAGGATGGTGATCGGGCGCCGCGGGGCGACGAAAGCCGAGGTGGCGTGCTCGTCGCCGGTCTTCATGTCGATGCCGACCCTGGCCTCGGCGAAGGCCGGAATGTATTTCGACACGGGATCGTCGAGCCGTAGCCCGCCGTCGTCGACCAGCATCATCGCCGCCACCGAGGTGACCGGCTTGGTCATCGAATACAGCCGGAAGATCGCGTCGGAGCCCATCGGACTGGCGACGTCGCGTCTGCCGAAGCTCTCGAAATATACCGGTCTGCCGTGCTGCTGCACCAGTATGATCGCGCCCGGGATCTTGCCGGCGGAGATCTCGTTGCCGAAATAGGAATCCAGCGCGCGGCCGAGGTCGGGCGACAGCGGGCGAGCCGTGGCCGCGGCCTGGCTAGGTCCGCTGGACGCCACGCTTGTGGCCATCAGCGCCAGCAGCAGCGCGCGGCGGTTAATGCTCCAGCGCTTCATAGACCAACAGTTTCACGGTGCGCTGGATGCGCTGGCGTTCCGACGGGGTCTGCTGCAGCAGCACCAGGAAGAAATCCTGTTTGCGATCGATGATGAAATAGCAGCCGCTGGCGCCGTCCCATTTGATCTCGCCCAGCGATCCCGGCGGCGGCGGCCTGGCATTGCCGGCCTCAGTACGGACGCCAAATCCGTAGCCAAAGCCAAAACCGTCACCGGGAAAATACAGATAGTCGCGGGCGATGCCGGAATCCTTGCCGATATGGTCGGTGGTCATGTCGGCAAACGTCTCTGGCGACAGGTAGCGCCGGCCGTCGAACGCGCCGCCACCCAGCAGCATCTGTGCGAAGCGCGAAAAATCATGCAGCGTCGAGATCATGCCGCCGCCGCCGGACTCCCATTTCTTGAACACGTCGGGACCGCTGCGCTTGCCGACGCGAAAATCGGCATCGGCTGGCACCGGCTGCGCCAGCCGGCGCCTGTTGGCATGGGTGACGAAGAACGCGGTATCCTTCATGCCGAGCGGGCCGAGCAGCGCGCTTTGCTCATAGTTGAACAGCGACTGGCCGGACGCCACCTCGATGACGCGCCCGAGCACGTCGGTGGAATGGCCATAATCCCACAGCGTGCCGGGCTGGTCCGCCAGCGGCAGCTGCGCGATGCGGTCGGCGAATTCCGCATTGTCGTAGTCGCCGGCATAGATGTCGGCATTGCCATAGGCGCGGCGCACCATGCCTTCGCCGTAGAAGCCATAGGTGATGCCGGAGGTCTGCAGCATCAGATCCCGGATGGTGACCGGCCGGTTCGGCGCGACAATCTCGAGCGCCTTCTCGCCGCTCTCCAGCTTCTTCTCGACACCGACCTTGGCATTGGCGAACGACGGCACGTATTTCGAGAGGGGATCGTCGAGCCGGAGCCTGCCCTGCTCGATCAGCATCATCGCCGCGACACTGGTGACCGCCTTGGTCATCGAATGCAGACGGAAGATGGTCGTGTCGGACATCGGCTTTTTGCTGACGACATCCTGCACGCCAAAGGCTTCGGAATACACCGGTTTGCCGTGCTGCTGAATCAGAACCACTGCGCCGGGAATCTTGCCGGCCGCGATCTGGTCGCGGAAGAACTCGCCGATTTTGGCGAGTTTGCCCTGCGAAAAATGCGCGCCGGCAGGAATGTCAAAGGTGCCTTCGGCGGCGAAGCGATCCTCGGCGCGCGCCGGCAGGGCTGCCAGCAACAGCGCGCCACATAACAGCGCGCGCATTCCGACTCGCCAGATCATCGCCATTCCTTGTGCCTGTCTGCCGGAAGTTTAGCGACGACAGGGAGGCACACAAGTGGCGCGCGTCCGCTTCATGTTATTTGCATCGGACGGTATCATGTGCTGCAGATAGCGAAGCGAGACGGGCTCAGGTTGATTTGGCCCAGTACCGACAAGCGGACCGTCTCTTGGTGCCAGTCGCCGCGACCCCGATCGGCGACGCAGCACCATGTGCTGCATCGCGTCTAGGGAACGGGAGTGGCGCTGAACGCCAGCCAGAATCAGGCCGCTGGAGCCGCGGCGATGACGCCCTTTTCGGCCATCAGAGTCTGCAACTCACCCGCCTGGAACATCTCGCGGATAATGTCGCAGCCGCCGACGAACTCGCCCTTGACGTAAAGCTGCGGAATCGTCGGCCAGTTCGAATAGGTCTTGATGCCGTCGCGCAGTTCGGCGGATTCCAGCACGTTGAGGCCCTTATAGCCAACGCCGACGTGGTCGAGGATCTGCACCACCTGGCCCGAGAAGCCACACTGCGGAAACTGCGGCGTGCCCTTCATGAACAGCACCACGTCGTTGGTCTTCACTTCGTTCTCGATGAATTGCTCAATGCTCATGATCGTGTTCCTGTTGCAGCCCGGTCCCCGGCGCCTGCGCCGTTTCAGCTGCTCATATATGTAGCCGAAACTGTTTCGCACCCCAAGTCAATCTGGCGTCAGAATCGCGCCGTGCCGGCCTTACATCAGGCCATAGGGCTGATTTTCAACCGTTTTTACCGGGTCTGGCCACTCGCCAAATCATATGACGATGAGCCTTCCATCGCCGGCCGGATTGCCTATTTAGGACAGAACCTGCGTGGAACCTGAACACCAGAGAAGCGTTCACTCCAAAACCGGAGATCTTTGTGACGAATCCAGCATCCGCCGCAGCCCCGATGACCGCCCCTGTTGCGTCATGGGTCTCCGAACCCGGCTCCCTGGCCCAGCGGCTGGGCCAAGCCTTCATGGCTGTCCGCGACGAAACCGAACGCCGCGCCGCTTCACTTTCCGCTGAAGACCAGTTGGTGCAATCGATGCCCGACGCCTCACCGGCGAAGTGGCACCGCGCCCATGTCACCTGGTTCTGGGAGCAGTTCCTGCTCGGCGACCACGCCCCGGGCTATACGCCCTACCATCCCGATTACGCCTATCTGTTCAATTCTTATTACGTCTCGGCGGGTCCGCGCCATGGCCGCGCCCAGCGCGGCCACTTGACCCGGCCCGGCGCCGACGCGGTCACGGCCTATCGCCGCCATGTCGATGCCGCCGTGCTGGAATTCTTCAGCGAAGCCGATGACGCCAAGCTGGCCTCGCTGGTGCCGCTGCTGGAAGTCGGCTTCAACCACGAGCAGCAGCATCAGGAGCTGATGCTCACCGACATCCTGCACGCTTTCGCGCAGAACCCGATCCCGCCGGCCTACGATCCGTCCTGGACGTGTCCAAAACCCACCATCAGCGGAGAGCGTTGGCTGACCCTGACCGAGGGCATCCACACCATCGGCCACAGCGCCGACAGCTTTCATTTCGACAATGAAAAGCCGGCGCACCGTGCGCTGGTCGGCCCGGTCAGACTGGCGCGCAACCTGGTCACCAATGGCGAATGGCTGCGGTTCATGGCTGCCGGCGGCTATTCATCGCCGACATTGTGGCTGATGGACGGCTTCGCCGCCGCCGAGCGCGAGGAATGGCAGGCCCCCGGCCACTGGCGCCAGGTCGATGGCGAGTGGCAGGTCATGACGCTCGGCGGGCCGCGGCCGGTCGATCCCGCCGCCGCGGTCTGTCATGTCAGCTATTACGAGGCCGACGCCTTCGCCCGCTGGAGCGGCCAGCATTTGCCGACGGAGATGGAATGGGAAGTCGCCGCCCGCGCCGGCGCCCTCAACGACGCCTTCGGCATCGTCTGGCAGTGGACCCGCAGCTCGTATTCGCCCTATCCCGGCTACCGCGCCATCGAAGGCGCGCTTGGCGAGTACAATGGCAAATTCATGGTCAACCAATTGGTGCTGCGCGGCTCGTCGCTTGCAACTCCTGAGGGCCACAGCCGTATCACCTATCGTAACTTCTTTTATCCCCATCATCGCTGGCAGTTTACCGGGCTTCGGCTCGCCGACTACGGCATCTGATCGATTGCACAGCGCGCTGGCGTTGAGGAGAGTTTGATGAACGTTCATGCCCCACTGGCGCGCGCGCCGCTCGACGCTGCGACCTCGGCCTTTGCCGCCGATGTCACCGAAGCCCTCTCGCAACATCCCAAGAAACTCTCGCCGAAATATTTCTACGACGCGGCCGGTTCCGAGCTGTTCGAACAGATCACGCTGCTGCCGGAATATTACCCGACCCGCACCGAGCTCGATATCCTGCGCGCCCGTGGCGCGGATATCCGCGCCATCATTCCGCATCATGCGGCCTTGGTCGAGTTCGGCGCCGGCGCCACCACCAAGGTGCGGCTGCTGCTCAACGAATGCGAATTCGGCGCCTATGTACCAGTGGATATTTCCGGCGACTTCCTGAACGCGCAGGCGGCTGAATTACGCGCCGACTTCCCCGCGCTCCACGTATTTCCGGTAACCGCCGATTTCACCGCGCCGTTCGAGCTGCCCGACGCGGTCCGCGCCATGCCCAAGGTCGGCTTCTTCCCCGGTTCGACGCTGGGCAATTTCGAGCCGCATGAAGCCTCGGCCTTCCTGCGCAGCGCCCGCGCCATTCTCGGTCCCGGCGCGCTGATGCTGATCGGCATCGATCTGGAGAAGGACGAGAAGCAGCTCTACGCCGCCTATAATGACGCGGCAGGGGTCACCGGGCAGTTCAACAAGAACGTATTGGTGCGGATCAACCGCGAACTCGGCGGCGATTTCGACCTCGCGGCGTTTTCGCATCGCGCGATCTATAACCGCGAACGCCACCGCATCGAGATGCATCTGATCGCCAGGAAGCCACAGACGGTGCATGTGCTGGGCCGGAGTTTTGTTTTCCGTGCTGGCGAGAGCATCCACACCGAGAGCAGCTATAAATACAGCCTGGATCGGTTCGCGGCGCTGGCCAAGGGCTCCGGCTGGACCCCAAAGGCGTCATGGACCGACGCGCAGCAGCAGTTTTCGGTGCACGCGCTGGTGGCGGGGGAGTAAAACTCCGCTCCCTCCCCGTCTTCGCTTCGCGAAGCCACCCTCTCCCCGCAAGCGCGGGGCGAGGGAATAAGCAGCGCGCCTACGCCTCCGGCACGCCGGTTTGCAGTGCCAGCGCGTGCAACACGCCGCCCATCTGGCCCTTCAGCGACTGGTAGACGATCTGGTGTTGGGCGACGCGCGATTTGCCGCGGAAGGATTCCGCGATCACGGTGGCCGCATAATGGTCGCCGTCGCCGGCCAGATCGCGGATCGTGACCTCGGCATCGGGAATCGCGGCCTTGATCATGGTCTCGATATCGTGGGCGTCCATCGGCATTCAGAACTCTCCGGTATGATTTTGATGGCGGCATCGCCTGCCGCCCGGTTGCCCAGCCTAGCCCGGACGCCCCACCGCGTCACGGCCTTCTGAACAGATATCCCGCAGCGCCCCCTGTAAAACCCCGGCCGGATCGCACATTTGCAAGGCAGAAGATGTTCCGCAACGAGGGTTTGACCATGAAGCTCCCCGGCCCCGACCATCCCATCAGCATCGCGCCCAGCGACCGGCACATTCGCGTGCGGGCTGGCGACATCGTGATCGCCGAGACCACCCACGCGCTGACCCTGAAGGAGGCCAGCTATCCAGCCGTGCTGTATATTCCGCGCGCCGACGCCAACCCCAGGCTGATCAGCCGCACCGATCGCGTGACGCACTGCCCCTACAAGGGCGATGCCAGCTATTACAGCATCAACGCCGGCGGCAAAACGCTGGAAAACGCAATCTGGACCTATGAGACGCCGTTCCCGGCGATGGAAGAGATCAGGGATTATCTGGCATTCTATCCAGATAAGGTGACCATCGAGGAAGTGACGGGCTGAGGCAGTCATTCGAGGAATGGCGGCTTCAGCCCGTCATCCCGGGGCGCGTCTGGCAGCGTCAGTCGACAGGCGCGAACCCGGGATCTGGAAATATTTTGAACATGTCGGGATTGCGGGTTCACGCGCGGCTCGCGCCGGAATGACAGTGGCCTGATTTGCCGCCGTCATCCTCTCCCTTTATGTTGCTGAAAATGTCGGCCGTCGTGCGGGCCGAACAACGCAACAGGGCCGATCGATCCCCATGTCCAACCGCAACGCCGCGCTCGACCGCGCCCGCACCTTCATCACGCTGCTGGTGCTGGTGAACCATTCGGTAGTGGCCTACACGGCGTTCGGCCGCTTCTATCCCAATCATTATCTGTGGTCGTCGGCGCCGGTCGTCGACAGCCAGCGCTGGATCGGCTTCAACATCCTGACGCTGTTCAACGATGCGTTCTTCATGTGCCTGATGTTCCTGCTGTCCGGCCTGTTCGTCGCAGGCTCGCTGCGGCGCAAGGGCGTCGCCGACTTTCTGCGCGATCGCGCGCTGCGGCTGGGGCTGCCATTCCTGGCGATGCTGCTGGTCTTGATGCCGATCGCCTATTACGCCTCATTCCGGCTCTCCAGCTCCAACCTCGGCTTCCTCGACTTCTATGCCGCCAACCTCAAACAGGGGGTCTGGTTCGATGGCCCCGGCTGGTTCATCTGGTACCTGCTGTTTCTCGATTTGCTGGCGATCCCGCTATTCTATCTGGCGCCGGGGCTGATCGACGCCATCAACCGGCTGTCGCAAAAATCATTCGAGCGCCCGGCCCTGTTCGCCGGCGTTCTCGGCATCGTCTCGGTCGCAGCCTATGTGCCGATGCTGTTCGAGGTCGGCGCGGTCAGATGGTTCAACTGGGGGCCGCTGCAGGTCCAGCTCAGCCGCACCCTTCTCTATGGCGTGTTCTTCTTCGCCGGCATGGGGATTGGCGCGGCCAATATCGATCAGGGCCTGCTGGCCAGATCCGGCGCGCTGGCGCGGCGCTGGTATCTCTGGTCGATCGCCGCCGCCGTCGCGTTCGGCGCCCTGATCGAGCTGGTCAATTTCCGCCGCATGAAGCTCGCCAACCTGACCGGCGCGCCGCCCTTCTGGTGGCAATCGAGCTACGGCGTGGTCTATGCGCTGGCCTGCACGCTGATCTGCCTCGCGGTGCTGGCGCTGTTCGTGCGCTTCGGCCAGCGCGAGAAAAGTATCTTTGACCCGGTGCGCGACGACGCCTATGGCATCTATGTAGTCCACTACATCCCGGTGCTGTGGCTGCAATATGCGCTGCTCGACGTGACCGCGCTCGGCGCGGTTTCGAAGGCGCTGATCGTGTTCGCGGCTACGCTGGCGGTAAGCTGGGCCGCGACAAGGGCCCTGCGCGCCATCCCCGGCGCCAAGCGGGTCCTGTAGCGCCCCCCGGCGCAACGGGATTCAAACCAGATGGACAGGTCACGGTGATCAAACTTCTATTCAACGTCTCTCCCGCCTTGTTCCAGGACTATCGCGAGCCGATCCTGACCGCACTCCAGCGGCGCAATATTGCAGCCACCGCCGCTCTCCCGGGCGGTTTCGCACCTGATGAGGTCGACTACATCATCCACGCCACCGGCGGCCCCGTGATCGATTTCAGCGTGTTCACCAAAGCGGGCGCGGTGCTGAGCCTGTGGGCCGGTGTCGAGAAGATCGTCGGCAATGCGACGCTGACACAGCCTCTGTGCCGGATGGTCGATGACGGGCTGCGGCGCGGCATGGTTGAATGGGTGGTTGGCCACGTTCTTCGCGCGCATCTGGGGATGGATCGCTATGTCTGCCAGAAGTCGCTCGCCTGGACGCAGCACGTGCCGCCGCTGGCGACCGAGCGCTCGGTCTCGGTGCTCGGTCTCGGCGAGCTTGGCGCGGCGGCGGCCACCGCGCTCGCGGGACTTGGATTCCGCGTCACCGGCTGGAGCCGCGGCGCCCGCGAAATCCCCGGGGTGAACTGCCTCGCAGGGTCAGAGCGCCTGCCCGAAGCGCTGGCCGCGGCGGAAATTCTGGTCTCGATCCTGCCGGAGACGCCGCAGACCATCGATCTGCTGAATGCCGAGCGGCTGGCGCTGCTTCCCGAGGGCTGTTGCATCCTCAATGCCGGACGGGGGTCGCTGATCGTCGATGACGCTCTAGTCGCGGCGCTCGACAGCGGTCACGTCCAGCAGGCGACGCTGGACGTGTTTCGCACCGAGCCGCTGCCGCCCGGCCACAAGTTCTGGTCGCATCCGGGCGTGACGATCTCGCCGCACGTGGCGGCGGCCACGCGTGTTTCATCGGCGTCTGACAATATCGCAGAGAATATTGCGCGGGCAGAAAGCGGCGCACCACTGCGGCATGTGGTGGATCGCACGCTGAGCTATTGATCGCGTTTCCCGGACGCGCTGCGGCGCTCTTGTGCCGCTGCGCAGAGCCGGGATCCCGGTTCGCGGGCGTAAAGTACCGGGACCCCGGATCAGCGAAGCGATACTTCGTATCGCGTCGCGTCCGGGGAACGCGGTCCGAGCCTCTACGACGCCTTCGCGTTCATGTAGTTCGGCAACCAGGCTTCATGCGCATGCAGCAGCGCCTTGACGTGCACGGCGCGCTCGCCGGCAACCGCTACTTCATGACCGCCGGTGATGCCGATCTGTACGCAGGGCACGTCCACCGTCTTCAGTTTCGTGAGCACGCCGAGCAGCGCGCTCTCCGGCACGGTGACGATATAGCGCGCCTGGTCCTCGCCGTACCAATAAGCATGCGGCACGATCGAGGACGGCGCGGCGTCGAGCCTAGCGCCGATACCGCTCGCGATCGCCATCTCGGTCAGCGCGATCAACAAACCGCCGTCGGAGAGATCATGCACCGCCGTCGCGGTGCCGGCATGGATCATGCCGCGGACGACGTCGCCGTTGCGCTTCTCGGTTTCGAGGTCGACCGGCGGCGGCGCGCCCTCCTCCCGGCCGCAGATGTCGCGCAGATAGACCGACTGGCCGAGCCAGCCATGGGTGTCGCCGATCAACAAAATCGCTTCGCCCTCGGCCTTGAACGCCAAAGATGCCGATTTGGTGAAATCGTCGAGCAGGCCGACGCCGCCGATCGACGGCGTCGGCAGGATGCCGCGACCGTTGGTCTCGTTGTACAGCGAGACATTTCCCGACACGATCGGGAAGTCGAGCGCGATGCAGGCCTCCGCGATGCCCTTCAGGCAGCCGACCAGCTGGCCCATGATCTCGGGCCGCTCCGGATTGCCGAAATTGAGGTTGTCGGTGATCGCCATCGGCTTGCCGCCGACCGCGGTGATGTTGCGCCAGGCTTCGGCCACCGCCTGCTTGCCGCCTTCGACCGGATCGGCCTCGCAATAGCGCGGCGTGACGTCGACGGTCATGGCGAGGCCCTTGGGGCCGTCCTCGATCCGCACCACCGCGGCGTCGCCGCCGGGGCGCTGAACGGTGTTGCCGCCGATCACATGGTCGTATTGTTCCCATACCCAGCGCTTCGAGCAGAGCTCCGGCGTGGCGATGAGCTTCTCCAGCGCATCCGCGATCGACAGCGGTGCCGCGACATCGCGCGCATGAATCACCGGCAGCACCGGCGACGGCACGTGCGGGCGATCATACAACGGCGCCTCGTCGCCCAATTCCTTGATCGGCAGGTCGACCATGGTCTCGCCGCCATGCTTGACGACAAAGCGCATGGTCGGCGTGGTGTAGCCGACGATCGCGAAATCGAGGCCCCACTTCTTGAAGATCGCCTCGGCCTCTTTCTCTTTTTCCGGCTTCAGCACCATGAGCATGCGCTCCTGGCTTTCCGACAGCATCATCTCATAGGCGCTCATGCCCGGTTCGCGGGTCGGCACGGTGTCGAGGTTGAGTTCAACGCCGAGATTGCCCTTGGCGCCCATCTCGACCGCCGAGCAGGTCAGACCCGCGGCGCCCATGTCCTGGATCGCGATCACGCAATCGGCGGCCATGATCTCGAGGCAGGCTTCCAGCAGCAGCTTTTCGGCGAAGGGATCGCCGACCTGCACGGTCGGGCGCTTCTCGGCGGAATCCTCGTCGAATTCGGCCGAGGCCATCGAGGCGCCGTGGATGCCGTCGCGGCCGGTCTTGGAGCCGAGATAGACGATCGGCATGTTGACGCCCGACGCCGCCGCCAGAAAGATCTTGTCGGCATCGGCGAGGCCGACGGCCATCGCGTTGACCAGGTTGTTGCCGTCATAGCGGGTGTGGAAGCGCATCTGGCCGCCGACGGTCGGCACGCCGAACGAATTGCCGTAGCCGCCGACGCCGGCCACCACGCCCGACACCAGATGCCTGGTCTTCGGATGCTCCGGCGCGCCAAAGGACAGCGCGTTGAGGCAGGCGATCGGCCGCGCGCCCATCGTGAACACGTCGCGCAGAATGCCGCCGACGCCGGTGGTGGCGCCCTGGTACGGCTCGATGTAGCTCGGGTGGTTGTGGCTCTCCATCTTGAACACGATGGCCTGGTTGTCGCCGATATCGATGACGCCGGCGTTCTCGCCCGGCCCCTGCAGCACCCATGGCGCCTTGGTCGGCAGGCCCTTGAGGTGCAGCCGCGAGGATTTATACGAGCAGTGCTCGTTCCACATCGCCGAGAAGATGCCGAGCTCGGTGAAGCTCGGGACCCTTCCGATCAGCTTGAGAATGCGGGCGTACTCGTCGGGCTTGAGGCCGTGGGAGGCAACGAGTTCGGGGGTGATCTCCGGGGAGATTTTGGGCTGATTCATGAGGGCTCTGGGGCACTTCTGCGTGGTTGAGGCTTCTTCATAGGGAGAAGGCTGCCGCGGGAATAGGCCTTTTAGCCCCCGCTTCCGCCCTGTCCAAGCCTTTACGGAAATCGCCGCCGGAACCAGCATTTGCGCCCGGCGGATGGATCGGATTTAACACTTTTCAAAAGCATTCCCAAAGCATTCCAAGGAGTTCAGACCCGTGACGACCGCGACACCACCGATCCTGCCGTTCCCGTCCCATGTGGTCACGGCCACCGAGGGCGAATTCGCCGGCTGGACCACCTGGACCCGGGATTCCTTCGAATCCAACAACGGGCCATTCTGGCACAAGGTCGAGCCCGACGGCAAAGTCCGCTGTGCGTTCCGGGTCGAGAAGAAGCATCTCAACGGCCTGCGCACCGTCCATGGCGGCTGCTACATGACCTTCGCCGATTATTGCCTGTTCGCGCTCGCCTCGCGCGAGTTGCAGGGCCCCGGCATCACCGTATCGTTCGGCTGCGAATTCCTCGACGCCGCCCGCGAGGGCGAACGGATCGATTGCGACGGCGAGATGACCCGAATCGGCGGCTCCCTGATCTTCTTGCGGGGTATCCTGACATCGGCCGAACGCCCGCTGTTCACTTTCTCCGGCACCATCAAGCGGGTGAAGAAGAAGGAAAGGCCACTCGCCGCGGTGCATCCATAATTTGGGGATCGTCGGCTCGACCGCATCGCTGATGGAAGCTGTTCGTCGCACGGAATTTCGCTATGACAATTGACGAGCGCGCATTTCAACCGGGGACTGATATGGCCAAACGGTTTTTGACGGGACTATCCAACGTGCCGATGCGACCAAGGGGACCGACGGCTGTCGTCATGGCCGCGGCGATGGTCGTCCTGACCACGTTGACCAGTGCCGCCGCAGCGAAGCCGAAACGCATCGCGCCGGTCGAGGCCACCGCGCCACGCGAGGCCGGCGAGCCGATCATGGCGATCGTGTCGATCAAGTCGCAGCAGGTCACGCTCTACGACGCCGATGGCTGGATCTTTCGCGCGCCGGTATCGACCGGCACCACCGGACGCGAGACGCCGGCCGGCGTGTTCGCGCTGCTGGAGAAGGACAAGGACCACCATTCGACGATGTATGACGATGCCTTCATGCCGAACATGCAGCGCATCACCTGGAACGGCGTCGCGCTGCATGGCGGGCCGCTGCCCGGCTACGCCGCCTCGCATGGCTGCGTGCGGATGCCGTTCGGCTTTGCGGAAAAGCTGTTCGACCGGACGCGGATCGGCATGCGGGTGATCATCTCGCCGATCGACGCCGCCCCGATCGACATCTCCCACCCGGCGCTGTTGATGCCGAAGGCGGAAGCCATTGCCGCGGCCCCCGTGCGCGCCGAAACGCTGGCCCGCGAGGCCACCGAGGCGGCCAAGGCCGCCGACGAGGCCAGGCAGGCCGCCGCCGGTGCCACGCGCGAGGCGAACGCGCTTGCCGCGTCCGTCAAGAAGCTGCAGGCGCAGAAGACACGCGCCGACCGCGATCTCGCCAGCGCCGACAAGTCGCTCGCCGCCGCGAAGACCGACGACGCCAAGGCGCGCGCCGGGGAGTCGCAGCAGAAGGCCGCCGCGAGGGCCGCGGAACTGGCGACGCAATTCGACGCCGCCACGGCCGCCGCCGCCGCCAAGCCAAGCGCTGCCGCCATCAAGGAAGCCGCCAAGGCCGCGCAGACCCGCAAGGCCGACGCCGCCCGTGCCTTGACCGACGCGAAACTCGCGCTCGAGCCAGTCTCGGTCTACATCAGCCGCGCCACGCAGAAACTGTACGTCCGCCGCAACACCCACAAGCCCGCGCCCGATGGTGGCGGCGAGGTGTTCGATTCCAGCATTGAGGTGCCGGTCACGATCCGCGATCCCGATCGGCCGATCGGCACCCATGTGTTCACGGCGATGGCGAAGAACGAGGCCGGGCTGCGCTGGACGGCGGTCAGCATTGACGGCGGCGACAGCGCGAGGGACGCGCTCGATCGCATCACCATTCCGCAGGACGTGCTCGACCGCATCGCGCCGACCGCGGGGCCGCGCTCCTCGATCGTGATTTCCGACGAGCCGCTGAGCAAGGAAACCAACTACCGCACC
Source organism: Tardiphaga sp. (assembly GCF_025356345.1). Classification (GTDB taxonomy): domain Bacteria; phylum Pseudomonadota; class Alphaproteobacteria; order Rhizobiales; family Xanthobacteraceae; genus Tardiphaga. The sequence continues at coordinate 14,586 of NZ_JANXTC010000086.1, read as the reverse complement.
GAATTCGTCGCCGTGCTGGCCAACCAGCCACAGGGCGGTTTCATCACCCGGCAGCCCACGGCGGTCGCCAGCCGCGACGACCAGGACGACGACGGCTTCAATCTGTTTTCGCCGCGCAATTGGGGGCCGCAGCCCGTCGATCCGCGCCGCGGCGGTCAGCCGTTTCGTCCGATGCAGCGCGGCTGGTGGTAGGCAGAACGGAAGGCGTCATCAGCCGGGTCGGCGGATATCACGGCGCGGCTCGCTGACGCCACGCCAACGGCCGCATCAGGCTTCAATCGCGTAACGCATCAAATTGATCTGAAGCATCTCGATCAGGCTGTCGCGCACCGGATCGCGTGTGCCACGCGTCCAGGCGGCTGCGAGCGGTAACCGGTTCATGGCGGACGACACCAGCGGCACGTAGCGAACGCCGCGGGCGGCCATCCGCGAGGTCCATCGCGGCACGATGGCGACGCCAATTTCAGCCGACACCAGATTGACGATGGTCTGCTTCTCGTCGGCGATCTGCACGACATGGGCCCGCAGGCCGGCTTCCGAAAACAGCTTCATGGTGAGGTCATGGCTGTGCGGCCGCGACCGGCGCTCCGGCACGATCAGCGGCTGGCTGGCGAGATCGGCGATGGTCAGGCTCGATCGGTCCGCGAAGGCGTGCCGTTCGCAAACCGCGACAACGGCGGTCTCGTGAAACAGGAACAGCAATTCGAGCCGCTTGTCGGCGTTCTCCGGCGGCCGCACGAAAGCGAGGTCGAGACGACCCGACAGCAACCACGGCAGCAGGCGGATGGTCTTGTCTTCCACCAGATTGACGCTGACTTCCGGCTGCTGGTCACGGATATCATGCAGGATCGCCGGCAGCAGACCGGCCGCCGCGCTGTCGATCGCGCCGATGCGGATCGTCGCCGCCCGGGCCCTGCCCCGGGCCCGAAAACTGGCCGCCAGCCGATCGGCCTGCGCCAGCAGCTCATGCGCCTGCTTGAGCAGCACCGCACCGTCTTCGGTCAACGCCACGCTGCGCGTCGTCCGCGTCAGCAAGCGGGTGCCGAGGTCGTCTTCCAGCATGCGGACATGGCGGCCCAGCGCCGACGGCATCATGTCGAGTTGCTGCGCCGCGCGCCCGAAGTGCAGCGCTTCGGCCGCCGCCACAAAACAGCGTAGCTGATGCAGGTCCATGGTCACTCCCATTCCCGATTATATCATTTTTTTGTATAAACCAATGCGCTTGAGCCGTGACTTCCACGGCCGCAGGGTGACCGCGACCGCCGCGAGCGCGGCGCAAGACCAGAACCACCAGGTGAGGAACTCTGATGCGTGAATATTCCATCGCGGCCATTCCGGCCGATGGTATCGGCCCCGAAGTCATCGAAGCCGGCATCACGGTGCTGGAAAGCCTGCAGACGCGCATCGGCGATGTGAAATTCAATGTCGAGACGTTCGACTGGGGCTCGGCCTATTACCGCCAGCACGGCGTCATGATGCCGGCCGACGGCCTCGCCCGGCTGAGGAAGTTCGATGCCATCTATTTCGGTGCCGTCGGTGCGCCCGATGTCCCCGACCACATCACGCTGTGGGGCCTGCGGCTGCCGATCTGCCAGGGTTTTGACCAATACGCCAATGTGCGCCCGACCAAGATCCTGCCCGGCATCACCTCGCCGCTGCGCAATGTCGGGATCGGCGATCTCGACTGGGTGATCGTGCGCGAAAACTCCGAAGGCGAATATGCCGGCTGCGGCGGCCGCGTGCATCGCGGGCTGCCGGAGGAAGTCGGCACCGAAGTGGCGATCTTCACCCGCGTCGGCGTCCAGCGCATCATGCGCTACGCCTTCAAGCTGGCACAGTCGCGGCCGCGCAAATTCCTCACCGTGGTCACCAAGTCGAACGCGCAGCGCCACGGCATGGTGATGTGGGACGAGATCGCCGAGGAAGTCTCAAAGGAATTCCCCGACGTCACCTGGGACAAGATGCTGGTCGATGCGATGACCGTGCGCATGACGCTGAAGCCGCGGAGCCTGGATACCATCGTCGCCACCAACCTGCATGCCGACATCCTGTCGGACCTCGCCGGCGCGCTGGCCGGCAGCCTCGGCGTGGCGCCGACCGCGAATATCGATCCGGAGCGCCGCTTCCCCTCGATGTTCGAGCCGATTCACGGCTCGGCCTTCGACATCACCGGCAAGGGCATTGCCAATCCCGTCGCCAGCTTCTGGACCGCCGCGCAGATGCTGGAGCATCTCGGCGAAGGCGATGCCGCGGCACGGCTGATGCGGGCCGTCGAGCACGTCACCGGCGCCGGCATCATGACGCCTGACGTCGGCGGTACCGCGACGACCAAGGAAGTGACGGATGCCGTCGTCGCCGCGATCCATAGTTCCAACGTCTGAAGGCCCATCGTCCGGAGAATGACGAGGGTATCGAACCGAAAAACAGGGAGGCCAACATGAAGCTGAAAGCCATTGCCGCCATCGCATTCGCCATGGTCACCAGCCCCGCTTGGGCGCAGAACTACCCGAGCAAGCCGATCACTTTGCTGGTGCCGTTCGCCGCCGGCGGCGCGACCGATACGGTGGCGCGCGTCACCGCCGTGACGATGTCCAAACTGCTTGGACAGACGATCATCATCGAGAATGCCACCGGGGCCGGCGGCACCATCGCCGCGGCCCGCGCGGCGCGCGCCGACCCCGATGGCTACACTTTGCTGATCCATCACATCGGCATCTCGACGGCCGCGACGCTGTATCGCAATTTGTCCTACGACACCAAGACCGCGTTCGCACCGATCGGCCTCGTCACCAACGCGCCGATGACCATTATCGCGCGCCCCGACCTGCCGCCGAATTCGCTGGCCGAGCTGATCAGCTACATCAAGGCGAATGGCGACAAGATGACGTTCGGCAATGCCGGCCTTGGCGCCGCCTCGCAATTGTGCGGCATGCTGTTCATGACCGCGGTGGACAAGCAGATCCTGGCGGTCCCCTACAAGGGCAACGGCCCGGTGATGAACGATCTGATCGCCGGCCAGATCGATCTGACCTGCGATCAAACCACCAATACAACCGGCCCGATCGCCGCCAAACTGGTCAAGAGCTACGCCATCACGACGAAGACGCGGCTGTCGTCGATGCCCGATTTGCCGACCGCCGATGAAGCGGGGCTGAAAGGCTTCGAGGTCGCCGCATGGCACGGCATCTACGCCCCCAAGGGCACCCCCGACGACATCATCCAGAAATTGTCGAAGACCTTGCAGGCGGCGCTGCGTGATCCCGATCTGGTGAAACGCTTCAACGACATCAACACCGACCCGGTGTCGCAGAACGACGCGACGCCCGCCGCGTTGAAGGCCACTTTGCTCAGCGAAGTCGATCGCTGGGCACCAATCATTCGCGCCACCAATCAGTTTGCGGATTGAACGCGCACCTCGACGCCATTGGGCCATCGCCCCGGGACCACCCGGGACGATGGCTTGTGCTTGTATCCGCTCCATCCTGCTGTATGACCCAGCCATCGCCACGGGCAATTGCCACCCAAGCGGGCTTGACCGCGGGGCTGACCTGCCAGCCCGAATTCCGCTGTGGCGGAGATCGACCGGAGTAATCTAACCATGACTGATCGAGCCGACACCATTGCCGCGAATGTCGAGGCGTTCGTCCGCGGCATCGTGATCCCCTATGAGAAGGATCCGCGCACCGGGCCGCATGGCCCGAGCGACGAACTGGTGCAGGAATTGCGCGATAAAGCCCGCCTCGCCGGCGTGCTGACGCCGCATATCCTGGCGGACGGATCCCACCTCACCCAATGCGAGACCGCGACGGTGCTGATCAAATCCGGGCTGTCGCCGCTGGGCCCGTTGGCCTGCAACACGATGGCGCCCGACGAGGGCAACATGTACCTGCTCGGCAAGGTCGGCAGCGCCGAGCAGAAGGCGCGCTTCCTCGAGCCGCTGGTATCCGGCCGCGCGCGCTCGGCGTTCTTCATGACCGAGCCCGCCGAAACCGGCGGCGCCGGCTCCGATCCGTCGATGATGCAGACCACCTGCAAGCTCGACGGCAATCACTGGGTCATCAACGGGCAGAAGAAATTCATCACCGGCGCGGAAGGCGCCAAGGTCGGCATCATCATGGCGAAGTCGGACGACGGCGCCTGCCTGTTCCTGGTCGACCTGCCCGACCCCGCCATCCGCACCCTGCGCGTGCTCGACACGATCGACAATTCGATGCCCGGCGGCCATGCCGAGATCGCCATCGAGAATTTGCGCGTGCCGGCCGACCAGATGCTCGGCGCCGCCGGCGATGGTTTCAAATATGCCCAGATCCGGCTCAGCCCGGCGCGGCTGTCGCATTGCATGCGCTGGCTCGGGCTGGTGATCCGCGCCCACGAGATCGCCACCGATTATGCCTGCCGCCGCCACGCCTTCGGCAAGCCGCTGGTCGATCACGAGGGCGTCGGCTTCATGCTGGCGGAGAATCTGATCGACATCAAGGCATCGGAACTGATGATCGACTGGTGCGCCGGCGTGCTCGACACCGGCTCGCTCGGCACCGCCGAGAGCTCGATGGCCAACGTGGCGGTGTCGGAAGCCTTGATGCGGATCGCCGATCGCTGCGTGCAGGTGATGGGCGGCAATGGCGTGTCCGGCGACACCATCGTCGAGCAGGCGTTTCGCGAGGTCCGCGCCTTCCGCATCTATGACGGCCCGACCGAAGTGCACAAATGGTCACTCGCCAAGAAGATCAAGCGCGACTGGAAGACCGCGCAGCAGTAATCGTCCAGGGGCGTCGTCTACGCGCTGATCACGCAATTCCGCCCTGCATCCTTGGCGCGATACAGGGCCGCGTCGGCCCGTGCGAGGGTGACATCGGGCGCTTCATCCGTGCGTATCTGGGTGAGGCCCGCCGACATCGTCACGACCAGGCTGTCTGAAATGCCGGTCCATTCCAGATTGGCGACGATATTGCGCAACCGGTTCACGGTCGCGGCGGCGTGGTCGTTTGAGACATGCGGCAGTACGAGAAGAAACTCCTCGCCGCCGTAGCGGCCGAGCTGATCCACCTCGCGCACATTCGCAGTGACTGCGATCGCAAAGCTGCGAAGCACTTCGTCGCCAGCCGGATGGCCGAACCGGTCGTTGATCCGCTTGAAGAAATCCAGATCGATAATGGCGACCGAGCAAGGTTCCTTGCTCCGCCGCACCCGCGCCGTTTCATCGTTCAGTGCCCGCATGATGTAGCGGCGGTTCAACACGCCGGTCAGTTCGTCGATGCACGCCAGTCGCTCGATACGTTCGGCCAGCAACCGGTAACGCGCCTCGCTGTCGCGGACGGCAGCTTCGGCGGCTCGGCGCTCGGTGACGTCGGTGAAGGTATTGACCGAGCCTCCATCGGCGAATTGCACCCGGCGCACTTCCAGGGTCAGGCCGTCAGGACGCGGCCAGTCATAGACCAGCGGAAACAGGCGTGAATTGCTCCCCCTGATTAGCTCGAACGTCGCCGCGGGCATCAGCGAAAAATCGCCGCGGCCATTCTGAAACTCGCGGATATCAAGAAACGCCGCGTTTTCATGCAGCACAGTGTCTGGCAGGCGGAGCAGCTCAAGGGCGCGCGGATTGCACAGACGCACGGTCTGGCTTTTGTCGAGAAGCACCAGACCCTGATCCATCTGCTCCAGCGTCGTACGCAGCAGTTGCTGGCTCTCGACCAGGTCAACCGTCCGCTCCAGCACAAGCGACTCCAGTTCCTGGCTGGAGCGCTTGCGCAAATCGCGTCGAAGATCGTCGACCTCCGGCGCGGCCGGTCGATGATCCAAAAGTGCCGCGCGCGAGGGATGACTGGGAAACATGCAGATCTGACCAGATTTTCCGCCGCAGCCTGTGCGACCGGCGTCAACCCGCAGTTAAAGCTTCACCACGTACGAATACGGTACCGGTTATAGGAACACCACCTCGTGGCCGTCGCTCGGCAGGGTCAGTCGCCCCCAGCCCGGTGCGATACGCGGTATCGCTCGCAGATCCCTCAGGCGGCGACGGCGACGCCGTCGAGCTCACGGATCGCATCGTCGGGCAATACCAACTGCCCCGCCGCCAGGTTTTCCCGCAGATGCGCCACCGACGCGGTACCGGGGATCAGCAGGATGTTGGGCGACCGGCGCAGCAGCCAGGCCAGCGCGACCTGCATCGGCGTCGCACCCAGCCGCAGGGCTACGGCAGACAGGCTGGAGGATTGCAGCGGGTTGAAACCGCCGAGCGGGAAGAACGGCACAAAAGCGGTGCCGGCACGCGCGAGGTCGTCGATCAGCGCGTCATCGTCGCGATGCGCCAGATTATAGTAGTTCTGCACGCAGACGATTTCGCAGATCCTGCGGCCGTCCGCGACCTGGGTCGGCGTCACATTGCTGAGCCCGATGTGTCGCACCAGTCCCTGGCGCTGCAGATCCGCCAGCACCGTGAGCGGCGCCTCCAGCGATCCTTCGACAGGGCCGTGCACGTCCAGCATGCTGCGCAGATTGACGACGTCGAGCGCGTCAAGCCCGAGATGGCGCAGATTGTCGTGCACCGCCTGCGTCAGCTCTTCCCGGGACATCGCCGGAATCCATGATCCGTCGGCGCCGCGCCGGGCGCTGATCTTGGTGACGATGGTCAGATCATCCCGGTACGGATGCAGCGCCTCGCGGATGATCTGGTTGGTGACATGCGGCCCGTAGAAATCGCTGGTGTCGATGTGGTTGACGCCCTGCGCCACCGCCTCGCGCAGCACTGCGAGCGCCGCGTCGCGGTCCCGCGGCGGCCCGAACACGCCGGGGCCGGCGAGCTGCATGGCGCCGTAGCCGAGGCGGTGAACATGGCGGTCGCCGAGCGCGAAGCTGGCGGAATTCCGAAGGCTGGTCATGTCGATCTCCCTGATGTGACCAGCTTGACTTAGACGATGCGGACATGCGCTAGAATAGGCACAGTCTGCACAGCTCGTACGAAAATTCGCACAATGAAAACCAGCCTCGCCGACCTCCAGGCCTTTGTCGCAGTCGCCCGCGCCGGCGGCTTTCGCGATGGCGCGCGCATCACCGGCCTCAGCGCCTCCGGCCTGAGCGAGGCGGTCCGAAGACTCGAGGCCCAGTTGGGCGTCCGGCTGCTCAACCGCACCACGCGCAGCGTGGTTGCGACCGAGGCCGGCGAACGACTGCTGCAGCGCCTGACCCCGGCGCTCAGCGAGGTCGAGGCCGCCATCGACGTGGTGCACGGCCTGCGCGGGCTGCCGGCGGGCACGCTGAAGCTGAATGTCCCGGTCAGCGCGGCGCGGCTGGTGCTGCCGGCGATCCTGCCCGGCTTCCTGGCGGCCTATCCCGATATCCGGCTGGAGATCGTGGTCGAGGAGAGTTTCGTCGATGTGCTGGCGGCCGGGTGCGATGCCGGCATCCGCTATGGCGAGCGGCTGGAACAGGACATGGTGGCGGTGCCGATCGGTCCGCGCCAGCAGCGCTTTGCGCTGGGCGCCGCGCCGTCCTATCTCGATCGGCGCGGACGCCCGTCGCATCCGCGCGATCTGCTCGGCCATAGCTGCCTGCGCGGCCGGTTTCCCAGCGGCGCGATGATGGCGTGGGAGTTCGAGCGCGACGGCGAGACCGTCAAGGTCGACGTCACCGGTCCCCTGCTGGTGGACATCAGCGGCGCCACCGATCTGCTGGTCGATGTCGCGATCGCCGGCACCGGCATCGTACCGTTGTTCGAGGACTGGCTGCGCCCGCATTTCGACAGCGGCGCGCTCGAACGCGTCCTCGAACCATGGTGGCCAGGCTTCGACGGGCCGTATCTGTATTATCCCGGGCGCCGGCTGGTGCCGGCGCCGCTGCGGGCCTTCGTCGATTTCGTCAAGGCGAAGGCGGGCAAGGGCTCGAGCGGGATCGTAACGGATTGAACCGAGCCGCACGTGTCACGGACGCGATGCAGCACAAAGTGCTGCTTCGCAGAGCCGGGACCGTCGCGAACGCCGGCGTTTGGTAGGGTCCCGACGCTGCGAAGCACCACGCCCAAGCGGGCGCGCTGCATCGCGTCCGGGACACGTAGAGCGGCTACTGCATGCTCACCGTCGTCAGGTCGACGAACCAGGATTGCGGCGACACAAATCCCTTCACCTTGGTGCTCATCGCGCGCGGATTGAGGTCGTGCACGATGTAGAGCCAGGGCGGGTTGTCGACCAGGCGCTCATGCGCCTTGCGCGTGGCGGCCGAGATCACCTTGGGGTCTGTCGCCTCGGCCAGCGTCTGCAGAGCCGTTTCGAACTCCGGATCGTTGAACTGTTCGAAGTTGAAGCCTTTGGGCGAGGCGTTGGCCGCCGCGAAATAGCGTGCCATGACGCCGACATCGGAAGATGGCGACGAGATGTTGAGGCTCATCGCCCCCTTCAAGCCCGGAGCGTCCGGCACCGCGCGCGCATTGTTGAGCAGCAGCTGCCATTCGATCACGTCGAACTCGACATTGACGCCGCAGGCTTCCTTCAGGTTCTGCTGCAGGAATTCGTTCATCGGCAGCGGCAGCATCTGGCCGGAGCCGGAGGAAGAGATCTGCACCTTGAACGACAGCGGCTTGGCGGCGGTGAAGCCAGCCTCGGCGAGCATCGCCTTGCCCTTGGCCGGATCGAACTTGTAGCGGTTCACCGGACTGCCGAAATTGGGATCGCTGGCCTTCAGCCAGCCGGCCGACGGCTCCGCGGTGCCGGACAGCAGCGACACCAGCCCATCGCGGTCGACGCAATAGTTCAGCGCCTGCCGGACTTTCACGTCCTTGAACGGGCTGTTGGCGGCGCCGATGTTGTAGAACCATGGCCAGACATGCGGATAGGAGCCGGTGGTGATGGTGAAGCCGGCGGCTTTCAGCGACGCCAGCCCGTCGGGCGGCGGCACCTCGATCCAGTCGACCTGACCGGAACGCAACGCCGCCAGCCGCGCATTGGCCTCCGGCACCGGCATCAGCACCACGGTGTCGACCTTGGCCTTTTTAGCGGCATCCCAATAGCCGTCATGGCGCGCCAGTTCGACGCGCTCGCGCGGCACCACCTTGGTGATCCTGAACGGGCCGGTACCGGCTGCCGGCAAGGTCGCGACCTTGGCCCAGTCACCGGCCTTGGCGAACGACGCCGGCGAGGTGAACAGCAGATACACCGCCATATAGGGGAAATACGACGCCGCCGAAGTGGTCGAGATCGAGACGGTGAAGTCGTCGATCTTCTTGTAGCTACCCATCACCGGCACGCGCGCGCGCGAGATCGCCGAGGCCGCGACTTCGAATTGCGGGCTGTCGTTCTTGAAGAAGCGGTCGAGATTCCAGATCACGGCGTCGGCGTTGAAATCGCCGCCGTCATGAAATTTGACGCCCTTTCGCAAGTGAAAGATCCAGGTCTTGTTGTCGTCGGGCGCCTGCTCCCAGCTCTCGGCGAGGCCCGGGCGCAGCGGCGCCAACTGATCGGTCCTGGTCAGGTCCCACAGCACCAGGCCCTCGAAGATCGGGTAGCCCATGAAGCGCATGCCCTCGAAACCGTTATTTGGCAGGCCGGTCGCGGTGGGGATATCGGAGGCGGTCATGGCGATGCGCAGCGTGGTTTCGGCGACCGCCGGTTGCGCCAGCAGCAATGCCGCGATCGCAAGGGCCTTGGAAGCGTGACGGATGAGCATGGTCTCTCCAGCGTTCAGGAATGGCGTGGAGACACCAGCAAGTTCCGGGCCAGCGCGGGCGGGCGGGGCTCCGCCCGCTATCTGGCGGGCCCGAAGAACAGGTTCGGGAAGTACAGCGCGATCTGCGGAAACAGGATGATCAGCAACACGCCGAACATGGTCACCAAGACGTAGGGAATGACCGACCAGTAGATGTCGCTCATGGTCACGTCCGGCGGCGCCACGCCCTTCAGATAAAACAGGTTGAACCCGAATGGCGGTGTCATGTAACCGATTTCCATCATGATGATGAAGACCACGCCGAACCAGATCGGATCGAAGCCCGAGGCATGAATGACCGGCAGGAATACCGGGAGCGTGATCAACATGATCCCGACCGGATCGAGCACCATGCCGAGCACCAGCAGAACGACGAGCATGAACGCGAGCGAGCCCCATTTGCCGCCCGGAATCAGCGTCATCAGATCGTTCATCAGTTCATTGGCGCCGAGCGTCGTATAGGCGGTCGAGAAGGCGTGCGCCGCGAACAGGATCCACATCACCAGCGCGGTCAGCCGCAGCGTCTGGATCCCGGACTCGCTCAGCATCTGGAACGTCAGCTTGCGCTGCACGGCGGATGCCACCAGCGCCCCGAACACGCCAAGCGCCGCGGCCTCGGTCGGCGTCGCGAAGCCGCCGAAGATCGCCCCCAGCACCAGCACCATGATGAACATCGGCAGGAATACCGCCTTCAGCGACCGCAGCTTGAGCTTCCAGTCACCGCGCTCCTCGACCGGCAGCGCCGGCGCCAGCGATGGCTGCCACCAGGCGCGGACGCCGATATAGATCGTCACCAGCGTGAACAGCAGCATCCCCGGACCGATGCCCGACGCGAACAGACGTCCCACCGAGACTTCGGTGAGCATCGCGTACAGCACCATCAGGATCGACGGCGGAATCAGGATGCCCCAGCCGCCACCGCAATTGATCGCGCCGAGCGCGAGCCGCTTGTCGTAGCCGCGCTCCAGCATCCGCGGCAAGGCGATGGTGCCCATCGTCACCACCGCGGCGGCGCTGATGCCGCTCATCGCCGCGAAGATCGCGCAGATGGCGACGGTGCCGATGGCAAGGCCGCCGCGAAAACCACCGAACCAGACATGCATCATCCGGTACAGATTGTTCGCAACGCCGGACTTCTCCAGCAGCATGGCCATATAGACATACATCGGGATCGCGATGAGCGTGAAGCTCATCATCGACTCCCAGAACTTGGACGCCACGATGTAGAAGCCGACCGGCCCCATCGTGAAATACAGAAAGATGCTGGAGATGCCGCCAAGGGTGAAAACCAGCGGCGTGCCGATGAACAGGAAGAACAGCAAAGAGCCGAAGAACAGCAGCGTAAGAAACTCGACTGACACGATGGGTCCGTTCGTTCAATGAGAGGGATCGTCGGTGGCCTGCTTGCCGAACGCCGCCGGATCGTTCCGCAGCCCGCACACGGTGCGGATATCCGAGACCGTGCGAACGACGCCCTGCAGCAACAGCAGGATGCCGGCGAGCGGGATGACGATCTTGGCCGGCCAGATATGGGGATCCCAGATACTCGACGAGGTTTCGAGCTTGGTCGCCGATTCCCAGGCCATGTCGATGCCCTGGTAGATCAGCACGGCCATGAAGATGTAGAACAGCACCGACGTCGACAGATCGACGATCGCCTTCTTCACGCGGTTGAAGCGACCATAGATGATGTCAACATTGACATGCGCGCGCTCGACCAGCAAATAGCCGCCGGCGATGACGGCATAGACGGCGAAGATCAATTGCGCGAGCTCGGCGGTCCAGATCGCGGCGCTGCCGACCAGATAGCGCATCACCACGTCGGCCAGCAGCAGCACGAACATCGGAACGATCAGCCAGGCGGCGGCCCGTCCGACCCAGGAATTCACGGAGGTCACCGACCTGGCGATTTTCAGCATAGGGTCATCCACGCTCGTTGGACGGCGGCATCGACGCAGCGCCATGCCGCATCCGCCGCGCTCCAGTTGAAATGACGATCGAGACGCCAGCCGCGTCCGCGCAAAGTGGCGGATGCATCAGACGTAACCGAGGTCGGTCATCAGCTTGGTGATCGTCGCGGCGCCCGCGGCCGCGACCGGCCCCTTCGCGATTTCCTTCTGCATGATGACCTTGGAGGCCTCGTTGAACCTCGCCATGACGTCATCGGGGAAGCGCACGACTTCGACATTCATCTTGGTCCGCCCAATCGTCAGCGCCAGCGCTTCCTGGTGCTGGTATTCGACCGACCGTCGGAAATAGCGTTCCTCGAGCAACGCCAGCAGGATCAGACGGAGATCAGCCGGAAGCTTGTCCAGCGCCGCGATATTGAGAATGAAGGCATCGGTCGTAAAGCCGAGCGCCGGCTTCATGTGGAACGGTGCCACCTCCCAGAACTTCATCGACAGCGCGCCCACGGCGGCGCCCCAATGCGCGCCATCGACCACGCCGGTCGAAATCGCCTGGTAGATCTCGGGCCCCGCGACCTGCTGCGGCGCCGTGCCGGCGGCGGCGAGATATTCCAGCATCGTGCCGGCCGAGCGCACCTTGAGCGAGCCGAGATCGGCCAGCGAGGTGATCTTCCGTTTCAGCACGATTTCGGTCGGATAGGCCTTGTCGCCGAGCATCATCACGCCCTTCGGCCGAAGCTCGTCATTGACCATCTTCTCGATTCCGAGATTCTTGACGAGATGCATCATCTCCCAGCTCTCGCGCAACGCGCCGGGCACGCCGTAATACAGTCCCATCGCCTGCGCCTCGCCGAGCACATATCCCGGCGAGATGGTTCCCATCGGCACGACGCCCCGCCGCACGATGTTGTAGATCTCGCGATCCTTGGCGATCTCGCCGGCGCCGAACAATTCGAGCTTGAACCGACCGCCGGTGCGCTCATCGAGTTCCTTCTGCAGCACCACCAGACTGTCATTGAACGAGCTCGAGGCTTTCGGCCAGTGCGCCTGCACTTTCCACGACACTTTGGCCTGCGCGTTGGCCGGACCGATGATGGCTGGCATCGCAACGGCCGCGGCAAGCGTTCCCGCAACCAGGCTGCGACGATTGATGGTCTTGGTTTCCGACATGCGCCGCGCTCCCAGATTTGTCTCGCTAAGATTTTTTTCTCTATGGCAGCAGACCACGGGAGGGACAGGCAGGTCAATCGATCGGCCCTCATTGGCTCGACCGTCACGATCGCGAAACGTCTATGAAAATAGGTGTTTGGCGACTATGCGCTGATACACCGCACGGTGGTCGGTTGTGATATGAGCTGCGCCGCGATGTCTGGCATGAAAGCATGCAGGCCACGGACTGTTCGATCGCACGGCGTCGCGCGTGTTACCGCGGCAATATGGCAGGGCGGAAATTGCGAACGAATGGCTGCGCGGAACCGCGGGATGAAACGCGGAGTCAGGCATGGTCAGGAACCATGCAGGCGGCGCGTTATTGCGCCTTGTCGCCCGCCAGCATCGCGCGGTACTTCGCGACGTCGCGCGTCACCAGTTGCTGCAGCATCTCGGGCGTATGCTCGTTGGCATCCGGCGCGACCGTGGAGAGATCGCCGAAGCGCTTCTTCACCAAGTCGCTTTCGACGGCCGTGCGCGCCGCGGCGTTGAGCCTGGCGATGATCTCCGGCGGCGTGCCTTTTGGCGCGAACAATCCGTTCCAGCCCTGCGCCTCGAATTCCGGCAGCCCGGCTTCGGCCGAGGTCGGCAGATCCGGCAGCGAGCCCAGCCGCACAGTGGAGCCGACCACGATGCCGCGCACGAGCTTGTCGTCGATCGCTTGCGAGACCGAGGCGGCGGAGTCACAGACGCCGTCGATCTGGCCGCCGATCGCATCGGTCAGCGCGGGCGCCGCGCCACGATAGCCGACCAGCGTCACGTCGATGCCGGCGGCCGCGACGAAACTCTTGCAGATCAGGTAGTTCGACGAGCCGACGCCGGCATGGCCGAGATTGACCTTGCCGGGGTTGGCTTTCGCGTAGGCGACGAAATCCTTCAGCGTCGCGCCCGGAAAATCCTTGCGCAGCGCGACGATGCCGAAGGTCTTGGCAACCATGCCGATCGGCGCGAAGGAATCCGGCGTGAACGGCAGTTTCGGATAGATGGTGTAGGTCGCGGCACTGGTCCCGGCATTGCCGATCGCGATGGTGTAGCCGTCCGGCTCGGCGCGCGCCGCGCGGGCCAGCGCGGTGGAGCCGCCAGCGCCGACCACGTTTTCCATGATGATGGTCTGGTGCAGCGTGACCGCCATCTGCTCGGCGACCACGCGGGCGATCACGTCGGAGGTGCCGCCGGCCGCGAACGGCACGATCATGGTGATCGGCCGCTTGGGATAATCCTGCGCCTGCGCCGTCACCGCGGAGAACGCGGCCATGGCCGCTGCGGCGGCGATCTTGAAGAACACCGCGCTCACGCAGCGCGCGCCAGCTGCGCCACCAGGCCGGCGAACAGGCCGCGGCCGTCGGTGCAGCCCATGATGTCCTCGACGTGATTTTCCGGATGCGGCATCATGCCGAGCACGTTGCCGTGTTCGCTGACAATGCCGGCGATCGAGGCAGCCGCGCCGTTGATATTGTGAGTGTCGCTGACCTCGCCGGTCGGGCTGCAATAGCGGTACAATACGCGGCCATCGCCCTCGAGACGCTTCAGGGTCTCGGCATCGGCGGTGTAGTTGCCCTCGCCATGCGCGATCGGCACCCGGATCACCTGCCCGGCATTGTAGCCGCTGGTGAAGGCCGTGTCGGAGCGCTCGACGCGCAGATGCACGTCGTGGCAGATGAATTTCAGTTTCGCGTTGCGCATCAAGATGCCCGGCAGCAATCCGCTCTCGCACAGGATCTGGAAGCCGTTGCAGACGCCGAGCACCAGCCCGCCATCGGCGGCGAAGGCCCGCACC
>NZ_JANXTC010000081.1:0-12089 GCF_025356345.1 Tardiphaga sp. | reverse complement strand
GAGAGTACGCGCTCGACCCTGCATCTCGCGGAACTGTTCCGTCTCGCGGATCAGGCGGGCTTGCTGGTCAATCCCGAACTCGCGACGCAGCGCATGAAGGCGATCCTCGCGGTTCGCGGGATCGAGGCCTGATGCGCGACTTTTCGGGGGATCATCGCTGGCTGTCGCTGAACACGGCGACCGTGCGCAAGCAGGGTGACTTCATCGCGATCGCGCAGGCTTGCGCAAAGCACGGCATCCGCGCTGTCAGCCCGTGGCGCGACCAGGTCGCGGCCGTCGGGCTCGACAATGCCGTGAAGGCGGTGCGCGACAACGATCTCGAACTGTCCGGCTATTGCCGCGGCGGCATGTTCGTCGGCGATGCCTCGCGGCATGCCGAGATCCGCGACGACAATCGGCGCTGCGTCGACGAGGCGGTGGCGCTGGGCGCGCCGTGCGTCGTGCTGGTGGTCGGCGGCCTGCCGCAATATTCGCGGCCGGGCAGCGCGCCCTCCAGGAACATCGTCAATGCCCGCGCGCAGGTCGATGACGGCATCAGTGAAATGCTGGAATATGCGCGGCAGGCCAGCATGCCGCTGGCGATCGAGCCGCTGCACCCGGCCTACGCGGCCGATCGCGCTTGCGTGAACACGACGGAGCAGGCGCTCGACATTTGTGATCGCCTTGATCCCAACCGCACCGGCATGCTCGGCGTCGCGCTCGATGTCTATCACATCTGGTGGGACCCGGAGCTGATGTCGCAGATCGCCCGCACCGGCAAGGATCGCATGATGGCCTTCCACGTCTGCGACTGGCTGGTGCCGACGACGGATATCCTCAACGATCGTGGCATGATGGGCGACGGTGTCATCGACATCAAGGCGATACGCGCCGCCGTCGAGGCGCAGGGTTTTGCCGGCTATTCGGAAATCGAAATCTTCTCCCATGGATGGTGGGACAGGAGCATGGATGACGTGCTCGGGGTCTGCGTCGCAAGGCACATGACGGCGGTGTAAGGGAAGGGGGCCTTGCTACCGTCGCAGTGGTCAACCATGCAGACGGGCCACCGCGGACGCTGCTATTGCAATTTCAAACCGGCGGCCTCGATGATCGGCTGCCATTTCACAAGTTCCTGCCGGAGTTGCGCGGCGAGCTGCCGCGGTGTCGATTGCACCGGGTCGGCGCTGAGATCGCGCAGCCGTCGCTGGATCTCCGGGTCGGCGACCGCCTTGCGCAATTCCGTGCTGAGCCGTTCCGTCATGTCGGGTGGCAGGCCGGGCGGCCCGAACACCGCGTTCCAGGTATAGGTCTCGAAGTCCGGAAGCCCCTGTTCGGCGATGGTCGGGAGATCGGGAAACGACGGCGAACGGGTTTTCGTCGTGACCCCGATGGCGCGTGCCGCTCCCGATTTGATGAAGGGCGCGGCGCCGCTGAGGACATCGAACAGGATGGGGATCTGGCCGCCGATCAGGTCGTTCATCGCCGGCGCGCCGCCGCGATAGGGAATGTGCTCCATCTGCACCTTGGCCTGAACCTTGAACAGTTCGCCGGACAGATTGGGCGGCGTGCCGACACCCGACGATCCATAGCTGAACTTGCCGGGCTCGGCGCGGATCAGCGCAATCAGCTCGCCGACATTTTTCGCCTTCACCTGCGCTGACACCAGCAGCACGTTCGGCACGATGGCGACCATCGAGATCGGCGTGAAATCCTTGACCGGATCATAGGGCGGTTGCCGGGCCATCAAGGGATTGATGGTGTGCGTCGAGATGGTCCCCATCAGGAGGCTGGTGCCGTCCGGCGCGGCGCGGGCGACCCGGGCAGCCCCGACCACGCCGCCGGCACCGGTGACGTTCTCGATCACGATGGATTGGCCGATCTGTTCGGAGAGTTTCCGGGCCACCAGCCGGCTGACCACATCGGTGGCGCCGCCGGCCGCGAACGGCACCACCAATGTGATGAGGCCCTTTGGCAAATCGCCCGGTCCCTGCGCCCGAAGCGGGGTGGCAAGGCCCACCGTCGCCATCGCGAGAGTGCTGCAGAAAGTTCTCCGGGAGACGCTGTTGGTCATGAACGGCCTCGCGTGGTGCTGGGGTGAAGCGGGAAACAGCCGGTCAGGCTCACGCCTTGACCAGATAGCAGCCGGTTTCGTTGAGAGGCTTGGTGGCTTCCTCGGCGGATGCCGTCGAAAGCACCTTGCAATAGTCCCAGCGTCCCTTGCTCTCGGCCGGAGACTTCACCTCCAGAAGATAGGCCGGCAACGCGGCGCGGCCGTCGATCCGGATCGCCCCACGGCCAAAGGCGTCGTCGTCGGTCGCAAGTTCCTTCATCTTGGCCACGGTCGCCGCACCGCTCTTTTGCGCGGCGGCCGGTCCCAGTGCGGCGACCGCCTTGAGGTAATGCAATGTCACGGCGTAGCAGCCGGCATGGGTCATGCCGGGATAGGTGCCCGCCATCCGTGGCGCGACCCGCTTGGTGAAGGCGCGGGTGCGGTCGTTGAGATCCCAGTAGAAGCTGTTGGAGAACAACAGGCCCTTCATGGTGTCGAGGCCGACGGCGTGGATATCGTTGAGGAAGGTGACGAGGGCCGCGACCTTCATTTTTTTGGTCAGGCCGAACTCGCCACCCTGCTTGAGGCAGGTGGCAAGATCGGCGCCGCCGATCGAAAGTGCGAGCACGTCGGCGCCGCTGGCCTGGGCTGCCAGCAGGAAGGACGAGAAGTCGGACGCGCTGATCGGCACTTTTGCATTGCCGAGCACCTTGCCGCCGGCCTGTTCGACGAATCGGCTGGTTTCTTCCGTCAAAGACGCACCGAACGCGTTGTCGGTCGACAGGAAATACCATTTCTTGCCGCCGGCCTTCACCGTCTCGAGCGCCACCGCTTTCGAGAACATGTAGCCGTCATAGGTCCAGTTCACGGCATTGGGCGTGCATTGCTTGCCGGTGAATTCGGTCGAGGTGACGGCGACGCCGAGGCAGGCCTTGTCGCGCTCCTTGCAGACGAAGGAGGCGGCGAGGCCAACGGACGAGTTGGGGCCAGCGATGACCATGTCGACGCCTTCGGAATCGAACCAGCGCCGCACGATGGCAGCGCCGACGTCGGCCTTGTTCTGGTGGTCCGCATAAATGACTTCGGCCTTAAAGCCACGATGCGCGGCTGCGAATTCCTCGACCGCCTGCTTGGCGCATTCGACGCCGGGGATGCCGAGAAGATCGGTATATATCCCGGAAAAGTCGGCAAGCACGCCGATCCGGATCGTCGGCAGCTGCGCAGACGCGGGCCGGACCTGCGCGGCCGCCATGGCCACGGATCCAAGCACAAGACTGCGGCGCGTGAAGTTCGCCATCGTTTCCCACCCAAGTTAGCGAGCCGTTTATCCGGCCCTTGCGATAGTTGTTTATGGTCCGCGCATCGCGTCAAAATGCCGAGCAGCGATAGCAGTTATCTGTTGTTGCGAAGGCAGGTCCGGTCACGTCTTTGTGTCACCGGACCTGATATTGTGACGCATGGCTGCGTGCGTTGCAGCGACTTCTATTTCGCGGGAAGCCGCCTATTTCGTGGGAAGCCTCGGCTTCGGGATCGCAGCCAGATCGCACAGCGCGTCGACCATGGCCGAGAAATCCTTGCCGCCGAAGCCGCGGGCGCGGGCGGTGCTGAAGGCCTCGCGCGCCGCGGCGGCCATCGGCATCGGCACCTTCGCCGCGTTGGCGGCGTCGATGATCAGGGTCAGGTCCTTGTGCGCGAGGTCGATCGTGAAGCCCGGCTCGATGTCGTCGACCAGCACCTTGGTCGGCCATGCGATCTTGAGCTGACCGTTGACGGCGGTGGTGCCGTACAGCACGTCCAGCGTCCGCTCGAGATTGAGGCCGAAGCGCTGCGACAGTGCCAGCGCCTCGGCATTCATCTGGCAGGATGCTACCGCGAGGAAATTATTGACCAGTTTGGTCCGGGTGCCGGTGCCGACGTCGCCGCAATGATAGATCGTGCTTCCCATCGCTTCCAGCAGCGGCTTCACGCGTTCGAAGTCCTGCACCGTGCCGCCCACCATGAACAGCGACTCGCCGCGATCGGCGTGGCTGGCGAGCCGCCCGACCGGCGCATCGACAAAGGCGACGCCCTTGACCGCGGCCGCTTTGGCCAGCCGGTCGGTGGTGTCGGGATCGATGGTGCTCATATCGAGAATCAGCGAACCGCGCTTCGCATGAGCGAGGATGCCGTCGGCCTGCGACACGACCTGATCGACGATGCTCGAATTCGGAAGCATCGTGACGATGATGTCGGACCGCTGCGCGATCTCGGCAATGGTCGCGGGGCTGGCCTGCAACAATTCGAGTTCGGCCACGGCTTCCGGATTGATGTCGTTGACCGAGAGGCGGAAGCCCTTGCGGCAGAGATTGGACGCCATCGGCCGTCCCATCCGGCCGAGCCCGATGAACCCGATTTTCTCCATGTGTTCCTCCTTTTTATTGGAGCGAGACAGGATGCCTCGCCCGAATTCCTGTTGATCGAGATCTCGCCGTTGGCGGACCGGGCTGGTCGCGCCAACGCCCGCGGTTCACTCCGGGGTGATGACTTTGCCGGGATTCATCAGCCATTTCGGATCGAGCGCGTGCTTGATGGTTCGCATCAGGTCCAGTTCGACCGGCGCGGTATAGCGGGGCAGGCGATGCAGGTGCATTTGCCCGATGCCATGTTCGGCGCTGATGCTGCCGCCGAGTGCCACGCTTGCGTCATGGACGATGGTGTTGGCGCGGCTGGCGGCGGCCTCGGCAGCTTCAGGCGAGGCAAACAGCGCGCGTGGAAACACCACGATGGCGTGGATGTTGCCGTCGCCGATGTGGCCGCAGAAGCAGATCTGCGCTTCCGGAAAGGCGGCGCTGGCCTGTTCGCTCACCCGCGCGACGAAATCGGCCTGCCGCGAGATCGGGACCGAGGTGTCGTTCGACACCGTGAAGCCCTCGCGCTTGTTGGATTCGGAAATGTTGTGGCGCAGATCCCAGATCGCGGTCGCCTTCGCCAGATCCGGCGCGATCGTCGCGTCGGTGATGCCGCCGCGCTCCAGCGCCGCGCCGAGCACTTCCTCCAGCCCGACCACCAGATGGTGCTGGCTGTGGCTGTCGGCGATCTCGATCATGGCATACCATGGGGCATCCCCGGCGATCGGGTTTCGCAACTGGTTCATGTGTTTCAGCACGATGGCCAGCTGCGGGGCCGACATGATCTCGAACGCCTCGACGCGGTTGCCGAGACGCTCGCGCAGCTCTCGCAGCAGCGCGATGGCGTCGGACACCGAGTTCAGCGCGACCATCGCCGTGACCGACGCCGAGAGCCGCGGGAACAGCCTCAGCACCGCCGCCGTGACGATGCCGAGCGTGCCTTCGGCACCGATGAACATCTGCTTGAGGTCGTAGCCGGTATTGTCTTTCCGCAAGGCACGCAGCCCGTTCCAGACCCGCCCGTCCGGAAGTGCCACTTCGAGGCCCAGCACCAGTTCGCGCATGTTACCGTAGCGCAGCACACCGGTGCCACCGGCATTGGTCGAGACCAGGCCGCCGATCTCACAGCTGCCCACGCTGCCGAGCAGCATCGGAAACAGCAGGTTCTGGCTGTCGGCGGCGTCGCGGACATGTTGCAGGATGCAGCCGGCATCGACGGTCATGGTGCCGTTGATCGCGTCGATGTCGCGGACGCGGTTCATCCGGGAGATATTGATGACGACGCTGTCGCCGGTGTTCGAGGCAATGGCGCCGCCGCACAGTCCGGTATTGCCGGCCTGCGGAACGACCGGACGATCATGCGCCATGCAAAGACCGAGAACCTTTGCGACCTCGTCGGTATCGCCGGGGCGGACGATGCAATGGGCGCTGCCGCTGTAGCGGCCGCGCCAGTCCCGCAGATAGGGCGCCATCTCCGCCGGGGCGGTCAGGACATGCTGTGGTCCAACGATCGACGCGACCTGTCGCAGGAACTCCTTGTCGGTCATTTTTTGCTCTTGTTGTCCCGCCCATCGCCATCAGAGCGGCGTCGTCGCCCGTATCACAATGAGAATTCGGTGATAGCAGCTATGCCTCTGGGTTAGTGCGTTGCAACATCAGGGCGAAGCGCGGACAGGTGGCGCTGCCTGCCATGACTGTATATCAGTTCACGCAGCGATATAAAAAATGCAAGGCTCGTGGTGGATCTGCGGCAACTGAGAACATTCAAATCCGTCGCCGAACTGGGCAGCCTGAGCAAGGCCTCCGACCGGCTGCGCATTGCCCAGCCGGCGCTGAGCCGGCACATCAAGCTGCTCGAGCACGAGCTTCGCATCGAACTCTTCACCCGCAATGGCCGCGGCATGGTGCTGACGCCGGCAGGGCATCTGCTGTTCGATCGCACCGCGGGGCTTGTGCGGCAGATCGAACAGGTGCGCGACGATATTCAGTCGGTCGGCGGCGCGCCGTCCGGACGGGTCGTGCTGGGGCTGGTTCCGACGGTGAGCTGCGTGTTGTCGACGCGCTTTGCCCGCCGCGTGATCGAGGAGCTGCCGCAGGTGTCGCTGTGCATCGTTGAAAGCTATGGCGGCCATCTGGTCGAATGGCTGCACCGTGGCGAGATGGATCTGGCGCTGATGTATGGCCCGTCGGTCGACCTGCATCTCTCGGTGGATACGATTGGCCGCGACCATATTGTCGCGGTCGGACCAAGCGGCAGCGGGCTGGCCGAACAAAAAGAGGTGTCGATCGAGTGGCTGTCGGCGCAGAAGCTGGTGCTGCCGAGTCACTCTCACGGCCTGCGCATCCTGATCGAGAAGGCGTTGTCGCGCAAGAATCTGCCGATCCAAGTGGTGGTGGAGGCCGACTCGTTTCGCGTGCTGACGAGCTTCGTGGAGGACGGCCTGGGCTATACGCTGTTGCCGCATTCCGCGGTCCGCGCCGATGCCGCGGCCGGTCGCCTCGAACTGGCGCCGATCGCCAGGCCCGGAATTGCGCGCGAGCTGATCATGGCCCGGCCGGCTGATCGGCAGCCGTCGATCGCCACCGCCGCGATCTCCGACTTCATCAGGATCGAGATCGAGCGGCTGCGTTCAGAGGGGCTGTGGGACATCCAGATGACCCAGGCTGGCCATCCGGACGCCGCCCTCAGGTGACGGCGAAGCCGAGATGCTGCCGGAAACGGTTCTTCACGTAAGTACCGTCGCGCGGCGGCAGTGCCCGCTCCGGAGTGCCATGGGCAATCCGGATGCGGACAAAGCGCGGACCGCTGGTGACATCATGCAGTCTGCCGCGGTACTCGGCGATTCCCTTGAGGTCGTCGATGACGTCGACGGCGAGAAAGCCGGCGCCCTGGGCGATCACTTCCAGGCGCGAGCCCAGGCCCGCATGGCTCTTCTGCATGCCGGTTTCGCCGAAATGACCATTGTCGAGCACCGCCACCGTGAGGTTGGCGGGCTTGTGCACGGCGACCGTCAGCAGGCTGCCGAGACCCATCAGCTGTTCGCCGTCGCCGGTCAGCACCACAACCGGCCGCTTCGGCTGCGCCAGCGCGATGCCGAGGCCGACCATGGCCGCGCCGCCCATCGCCCCCCACAGATAGAAATTACCGTCATGGTCGCCCGCGGCGAACACGTCGTAAGAGGGGGAGCCGAGACCGGTGACGACCAGGAGATCCTTGCGGTCGATCAGCAGGGTCTTGACCGCTGCGCGGCGGTCCAGTGTGCTTGTTGCGTCTGACATCACTTGCTCTCCACCCACTTCTTGCGGCCCAGCATGCGCTGGGAAATCAGCACGGCGATCTGCCGGTCGCCATCGAAAGCCAGCGTGGCCGCGGCCGCGACCACCTCGGCGGCTTCCTCCGGCGTATCGATGCGCAGCACGGTGACGCCCATCAATTTGAGGGCCTCGGGCGTCGCGCTGCCCATCGGGATCTGCCACGGGTTGAATTCGGCCCACTCGCCGCGCATCGTCACGATGGTCAGCAGTGGCAGGCGGCAGGAATTCATCAGCGACAGCATGTTGACGCAGTTGCCCACGCCACTCGACTGCATCAGCAGCACGGCGCGATCGCCGCCGAGCCAGGCGCCGGCCGACAGCGCGATGCCTTCCTCCTCGGTGGTCAGAACGGTCGTCTTGATGCCGCGGTCGCCATGGGCGAGATTGATCAGGCGCGAATGGCCGGCATCCGGCACATAGGAGATCTGCGAAACGCCAGCCTGTTTCAGCGTCTCGAAAATCTCCAGCGGCCAGTCCCGGCCGGGGGCGACGCTGGCGTCGCGGGCTATGGCATCCATCGGATCATCTCGCAGTGGGAGGGCAGGCGAGGCGCATTCTATTTCAGCGAGGGCCTACGCATCATCTCATCTGCTTCAGGCTGTCATGCCGTTATGTTATAAGATCTTGCCGACGGGCGGTTTGGCTGACTTGCACCTCCACCCGGGATGCGCGAGCATATGGCAGGAACAAAGCGGGCCGCGGCCCGTTCGATTCAAGTCCAGCCACGGCGGCTGAGAACGCACGGGAATCACATGCCTGCTCACAATGCCTATTCCAGTGGAAACGACATCAATGTCGGCAGCGTCATCTCGATCGCGGCTGGGACACTTGCACAGGGCGATGAGCTCTCGATCGAATATCCGAACCAGAGCCGCGCCTCGGGCAAGGTGACCTTGGCGTCGCCAAATGAAATTGAGGTAGAGATCGGTCCGCAAGGCTGGCGGCTTCGCCCGCATGCGCCGAGCGACGGCACGATCCACAATAATCTGGCGGGAGCGGACGCGTCTTTCTGGACTTTCCAGAGCAGATTGTAAGCGGGCTGCCGTCGGACTGGCGCTGACTGCCATCTTGGTCGGTAAGGTCGGCTCGCTGAGCTGTCGGGCGCCACGGCCGCTCTGATAACGTGGCAAATCAACGAAGGATTCTGACAGTGGTGTCGCGGCCCCCCGTTACATCACCGGAAAAGCAATGTGCGCTTTCGTCAATGTAACGCTGACTCGCGGCGACGAGAAATGTAGCTTCCCGTCGGGTTGGACTTCGAATTCCACGATAAAACGATACATGAGTTCGCAAGTCGTGAGATCGCGCCGACTCAACTTCTTTTCGTTAAAATTTGTTCGAATGAGAGCGGGGCAGGCGGGAAGGCGGTTGGATGGCTACTTCCTCCGAGCTCCCGCTTTGACCGGCCCGGCGGCCTCGACCGCCGCGTCTCCGACAGTCCAATTCCAGCATGAAATATCGTTGGTTGCGGACGTCGTGATTACACTCCATCAACAAATATAGGTATTATAAGACCCCAATTTTCGGTTATGGTGGTATCCTGAAACTCAAAGGGCTGTGTGTCTGGCGGGTGATGGAGGCTGGCATGGCGAATATTTACTCCCGGCTGATGGGGCAACTCGGGGTGAAGGGGCGCTATGTCAAGGGGGATGGCGCCGCGGGGCCGCGCGGGCTGGTCGGATTTTCCAACGCCTTCATCGTCGAGCATTTTCAGCGTCTCGGTTATGCCGTGGATTACGATCAGCTCGCCTTCACACGGAATCGGTGGCCGATTTCGTCGCGGCCCGCGAGACGCTCTGGCACAAGCCGGGCACCATCACCGAACTGGATATTGCCGGCATCCTGGTGGTGGAGGATGCGCAGCCGCGCGCCGACCAGCCGACGCGCGACATCGCGGTGGTCAGCCTTGGCGATGCCCGGGTGGTGATGGGCGTCACCGATCGCAGCCCGCGAATCCCGATCCGCTATGCCTCGACCATGTAGGGTCGCGGCCTTGACGCAGGCTTCGCCCTGCGTCTCACTGCGGCGCGACGCGGCGACTTGATCCCGCGCGACAGAAGGGGACGAACGCCGAATGATCACCCTCTATCACTGCGCCCGCGCGCGCTCGTTCCGGCCATTGTGGACGCTCGAGGAGCTGCGGATTCCCTATGAGCTGAAGATGCTGCCGTTTCCGCCGCGCGTCTTCGCCAAGGACTATCTCGGCATCAACCCGCTCGGCACCATCCCGCTGCTGCTCGACGGACCGACGCGCATGACCGAATCCGCGGCGATCGCGCAATATCTCGTCACGAAATATGGCCCGACGCCGCTGGCCGTCGGCGTCGACGAGGCGGACTATGGGGCGTTCCTGAACTGGCTGCATTTCGGCGAGGCGACGCTGACCTTCCCGCAGACGCTGGTGCTGCGCTATTCCGAGCTGGAGCCGGAAGAGCGCCGCCATCCGCAGGTGGTCGCCGACTACTCAAAATGGTTTCTCGCGCGACTGCGGGTCATCGAGACCCTGACCGCGACGTCGGAATTCATGTGCGCCGGTCGCTTCACCGCCGCCGACATCTCGGTCGGCTACGCGCTGCTGCTGGCGCAGCGGCTCGGCCTGTCCGCGCAATTCGGCCCGTCGGTGACCGCCTATTGGCAGCGGCTGCAGCAGCGCGACGGCTATCTGCGCGCGGTGGACGCGGAAAACCTGGCCGGCGACGCGCAGGGCCTGACGCGGCGCGCCTGAGCCGATCTTGCGACAGCACAGCACATCAGGAGCAAAGCATGGCATGGAACGACAGCGTGATACTGGACAGGCGCGGGGCGGCGCTGTGGATCACCATCAACCGGCCGGAAAAGCGCAACGCCATGAATGGCGATGTCATCGCCGGGATTGCCGAAGGCTACCGCGCCGCGCATGACGACGCCGGCGTGCGCGTCATCGTGCTGACCGGGGCCGGTGACAAGGCGTTCTGCGCCGGCGCCGACCTGCGGAATACAGGTGCTGCCTTCGCCGCGGATTTTTCCAGGCCCAATGTCGATTTCGCCGATCTGCTGCGGCTGTCGCAGAGCGCCACCAAGCCGGCGATCGCGCGCGTCAACGGCATCTGCATGGCCGGCGGCATGGGCCTGCTGTGCATGACCGACATGGCGGTGGCCGCCGATCACGCGCTGTTCGGATTGCCGGAAGTCAAGGTCGGGGTGTTTCCGATGCAGGTGCTGAGCCTGCTGCAGGACATCGCGCCGCGTCGCCAGGTCAGCGAATGGTGCATCACCGGCGAGCCGTTCCCGGCCGCCGAGGCGCAGGCCGCCGGGCTGCTCAACTACGTGGTGCCGGCCGCGGAGCTCGATGCCAGGATCGACTGGCTCATAGGTCGCATCACCGACAAGTCGCCGACCGCCATCCGCCGCGGCAAGTATGCGATGCGGGCGATCGGCGCGATGTCGTTCGACCAGAGCATCGCCTACACCGAAAGCCAGATCGCGCTGCTGGCGATGACCGAAGACGCCAAGGAAGGCCTCAAGGCTTTTGCCGAGAAGCGCAAGCCGTTGTGGACCGGCAAATAGGGCGTATACTAATCAAGCGCGGGGTATACGGGAGCTGGAGGCATGCTCGATATACCGCGTAATGAGTACACGCATTATACCGGCAGCCTCTGTTCTCGCCGTCTGACTGGTTATCTTGGCGATCATTCTTTTATAACGAATTGTAGTTCACAAGGATTCGCCCGGGGGCTTCCTGGTCGTATTTGTCAATGGCGCGGCCGCGCCTTGCGCCGGTTGCGCGGCAGGTGGCGGGCCGAGCTCAATGTCAGCTGCGTTCACAAACTCATTCAGACTTTTTTGTGCCAATTCTCGATTGGGGGAGATCGAGGTTATCTTGAGCAGAACCGGACCCGCAAAAATGACAGCCGTGTCCAGAAAAATTGGCTTCTTATTGATTGTGAATTTGGTCTCGTTAAGAACAGACGGATAGCCCTTCAACCGCGAAGTTTTTCCAAGCAGAGTCTGGGTCTGGTTTGGCGTGCCGCTCAGGATCTCCTGCGCAGCACTGCTTGCTTTGAGGCTATTCGGAAAGTCGACCGTGGCGTATTTTTCAAGCGCCTGGGGGTCGGGATTGAGCGTGGGGCTGCGGGACGTGACGATAGTCACGCGTTCTGTGTCTGCACAGGCAAGCGGCTTGCAGGTGAATGTCCGGACGGCGGGATTTGGACCGACAACCACATCCCATTTTCCCTGCTCGGGCGCCGGCGTTGTGACTCGGGCTGAACCCGGAGGTAGCGGCTTCTTTGCAGGAGCAGGTAGCTGTGTTGGTGCTGGCGTTTGAGCGGGCAATTCAGGTTTTGTCAGATCGACAGGAGACTTGGACCCGACGCCGG
>NZ_JANXTC010000068.1:0-3516 GCF_025356345.1 Tardiphaga sp. | reverse complement strand
TGGTCGAGATAGGCGATCACGCGGTCGCCGACATTGCCGATGCCGGGACCGAGCAGCGCCAGGCCGCCCGGCGACATGTTGATGACCTGGCACGGAAATTCGCGGCGATCCGGCAGCATGTAGCGGCCCAGCAGATGAACTTTGACCCGCTGGTAGCGGCGTCGTTCATCGGGAGAAGGAAGGAGAGATCGGGTCTGCGCAAACGCCATCAATGCCGTGCCGGTTATGCGGTTCAAAGCCAATCATGAACGTACCACCGACAGGGTTAACACTGGGTTAGCAGATACCGACAGCGAAACCTTCCGGCGACAGGCCACTTGCCGATATCCATACGACTTTATCGCAGCCCCTCATAGACGATTAGTCCGCGCGCCGCCCGCAGCTTGCGCAGGGCGCGCGGCGCAAAGCGCTGTGGCTGGTGTGCCAGATAACGGAACGAGGTCATCTCCAGCGGTCCAAGCGTGCCGCGCACCTCGCTGAGTGGTGCCAGCAGGCCGGTCAGGCTGATCGGCGTGTGGGCGCGAATGTTGAACGGTAGCAGCAGCAATTCGAGATGCGCCTTGTCGCCGGTGTCGGTGGTCGCGGTGATGCCGGCGACGGCGACCAGCATTTCCTCCGATACCACGGTGATCATGTCGTTGATCTCGGCGCGGCTCCGCGGCCCGAACAGCGTCGGAAACGGCTGGCCCTTGAGGTCGCGGGACAGCAGCGCGCAGACCCTGGTGCCGGCGACGCGAAACGGAAACCCCGCCAGCCTGTCGTAGGACAGCACGAAGATGTCGCCGAGCAGCTCGCGCACCGGGCCGGGCTCGATGTCGCCGCGCTCCGGCGCGCGCGCGAAACCGCGCTGTTCGTCCCAGTAGGCAAAGAACTCTTTGCTGGATGGATGCTTCATTGACGCTAAACCCTGACCCCGGCGCGGAATGTGGGAGACAGCTGTGTCCCGAATCCACGCACCGCGTGACTGCTACATGTTGTGCAGATCAGACATTGCATCGTCCATGCCGTAGCGGCGTTTTCCACCGTGCTGGCCGGTGTTCCCGCCGTTAACGTTAAAGTAACCATGTTATTGCCGCGCGCGGGATCAACGGTATTGTCCGCTCACGACCGGGCGTCGCGGCTCTCTCCAACGGGCTGCGATGCGACGTTGAGACAGGTGGCTGCGAACAGGTGTGGTCGTCGTGCGGGGAGGGGTGGGGACTCCGGATGGTTCGCGGTGCGGGCCGTCCACCCGGCACGGGAAAGATCGGGCCGGCAAGGGAGGGCGTTCTCAGCGCTCTCCCTTTTTCATGGCCGCCGCCCGGTTCCGGCCGCTGATGGCGATCCGCCGCTTGCGCCGGTCCGCGAAAGCCGGGTATTTGAGGGCTTCGCTCGCTTGAGCCCGCTGACCAGGCTGTGACCTTTGGATTCCCCTGTTTCCCCGCGTGAGCCGATCCTGACCTTGCCGGGCGCCCTGACCGGCTATGTGGCGCTGCTGGCGGCGATCCATCTCGGCCGCATGCTGCTGCCCTATGATCTCGATGACACCGTGATCGCGATGTTCGGCTTCATTCCGAAACGTTACGACCAGACCCTGCTGGCGATGCCGTTTCCCGGCGGTACCGGCGCCAAGGTCTGGAGTTTTGTGACCTATTCGCTGCTGCACGCCAATCTCAGCCATATCGGCTTCAACGTGTTGTGGCTGCTGCCGTTCGGCAGCGCGCTGGCGCGCCGCTTCGGCGCGGTCCGGTTCTTTGCCTTCATGGCGGTCACCGCGATCGGCGGCGCCGCGGCCCATCTGCTCACCCACGAGCACGCGCTGGCGCCGATGATCGGCGCCTCGGCCTCGGTGTCCGGCGCGATGGCCGCGGCGATCCGCTTCGCCTTCGTGCGCGGCAGTTTCCTGTCGTTCAACCGCGGCGATGCCGACGAGGCGGCGCGGGTGCCGGCGCTGCCGCTGCCGCAGGCGTTGCGCGATCCCCGCGTGATCGGTTTTCTCGCGGTGTGGTTCGGCGTCAACATCATCTTCGGCGTCGGATCGATTGCGATCGGGGCCGACGGCGCCAGCGTCGCCTGGCAGGCGCATATTGGCGGCTTTTTCGCCGGCCTGCTGCTGTTCTCGCTGTTCGATCCGATCCCGCGCGCGCAGCGGCCCGAACCGGACGTCTCCGCGCCGGATATGTCCGACCTGCATTGAGCCGGAGTCGCCGCCTTGCGGGGCGGCCGGGTTTCCTTCATCATCCGTCAACCGACAGGTGATCGCGCACCTGTCATGTCTCGATCCAAGAACCAATGACCCGCCTGTTCAAGGGCCGGCAGATCTAGGAGGCGACAATGACGGTACGTTCAATTCTCGATTCAAAGGGCCACCAGATTATCCATGTCGCGCCCGGCGATACCTTGTCGGTGGCGGTCAGGCTGTTGTCGGAGCGCAAGATCGGCGCGGTGCTGGTGATGACCGATCACCACCTCGATGGCATCCTGTCCGAGCGCGACATCGTCCGCGTGATCGGCGAACGCGGCGCCGGCGCGCTCGACGAGCCGGTGAAGGCGGTGATGACGCGCAAGGTCATCAGTTGCAAACCGTCCGATACGGTCGGCGCCATCATGGAAAAAATGACTTCCGGCAAGTTCCGGCATCTGCCGGTGATGGAAGGCGATCGGATCATCGGCCTGATCTCGATCGGCGACGTCGTCAAATGGCGGCTGCGCGAATTCGAGCACGAGCAGGAAGCGTTGCGCGATTATATCGCCACGGCGTAGCTCAAATCTTGTCCCGGACGCGGCGCGGCATTCTTCATGCCGCTCCGCAGATCCGGGATCCCGGTTTCTTCTTCGCACAACCGGGGCCCCGGCTCTGCGGCGCACCACGCCGCCCAAAAGCGGCGCAGTGCACCGCGTCCGGGGAACGAGGCATTGCGCTGAACCCCTTCTTGGCTACGGCGCGACCGGGTTCTGCGCGATCTCCGCCGGTGACTTTGCCGGATCCGGCGCCAGGATCTCGATCGCTTCCTGGATCGATTCGATGGCGCGCTCGGTGGCACGGGCGCCATGGGCGATCATCTCGTCGGCGCGGTGGAAATCGAACCAGCCGATATGGCCGATGCGCGGCGCAATCAGCATGTCCGGTGGATCGCCGGCGAGCCGGGCCCGGGTGATGCGGTCCTGCATGATATTGAAGGCGTCGACCATCACGCTGGAGATGCCGGGCCGTTCGCTGCTGCCGAAAAATTCCCGCTTCATGGTGCGTTCGGCGGAGAACAGCCGGCCGAGGCCGCGCTTCGGCGGCGGCTCGGCTTCGATCACCGGCTCGGCGACGGCCGGTCCGGCGCCATGGGAAAAGATCGTGGTCGAGTGGCCGAATACGTCATTGCTGAGATTGGCGGCGATCACGATCTCGGCGCCGAGCGCACGCGCGGCCGACACCGGCACCGGATTGACCAGCGCGCCATCGACCAGCCAGCGGTCGCCGATCAGCACCGGCGAGAAGATGCCGGGCAGGGCGTAGGAGGCGCGCATCGCATCGACCAGCCGGCC
>NZ_JANXTC010000423.1:0-2891 GCF_025356345.1 Tardiphaga sp. | reverse complement strand
ATGCGAGGAGATACTAGCTATTGACGATTGCTTCATCAACGGATCAACGGTGCGCTTCGGCGCGCCGTTCGCGTTTCAGGACCCATCGCTATCCCATCAGCGGGGACTTATCGCATGGCTCACCATAACGACGCCTGGCTGCGTCATCAGCAGCAGCGCTTCATGCGGCCCGACGCTGCGCGCTATCTGCGCCCCGATGCGGCCCGCTTTCTCATCCCCGGCACCGATCCGGCGACCATCTACCCGGCGCTGCAGCGCAAGTATGATGGGCAGCCGCGGCTGCCGAAGAACGAGGATGGTGCCGGGCGTTTTACCTTTGGCAGGATGAATGGCGCTGCGGCGGCCGGCTCGAATCGGCCTCGCGTCTATATCTACACATCACGTCAGGCTCCCGAAGGGGATGGAGAAGGCGACGGCGAAAGCGAGAGTGAAAGCAGTTCTGAGGCCGCCGGCCAAAGCGTTCAGCTAGGCGATTTTCTCGAAAACCTGTTGCTCGCCGCAAGCAACGCTGCGGGAATTGGACATAATCAAGGACCTCCGCTTGAAGATCCGCCACAGCTTCCAAAAAGAAGGCCTCGAAGATCTCCGTCCGGAGTGCTTCGTGCGGCAGCCACTTGGCTGGGCCGCGCGATATCGCTGCGTAAAATCGCAGCAGCCGCCGCGTTCGTGGGCGTTTTGATAGCGGTTGATTGGGTTGCCAAAAGAATTCGTAATATCATAACCTATCTTGATCCGCCTCGAACGATGGAAGAGCTTTTATCTGCGGTTGATGTGCCCAGGGCCGGAACAGAACTCCATCATCACAGGATGGAGCAGAGCGTCTCGAAACGCCGTCAAATGACTCAGGCGGAAATCGACGCCCCCGGAAACCGGGTCAGAATTCCAATCTTGAAGCATTATCAAATTACTCGGTGGTATAGAGAGCGAAATCCGGAATTTGGGGGACTGACACCGCGCCAATATCTTGCCGGCAAGCCGCCCGAAGAGCATGCTCGCGTTGGACGGAAAGCGCTCATTCTTTTTGAGGTCTTGAAGCCATGACCACCGCAGACCTGTCTAGCCGCTCTGTACCAGAGCTCGTCGAGCAGTTTCGTCGTCTGGCGCTGGCGAAAGGCGAGGCCAGCGACAATGGCCAGACGGCAAAGTTCAACCGGCTTTATGGCAAGCTGGACGCCGTGCAGCAGCAGCTGCGGTCGCGGCCAGGCGATCAACGCCGCGCGCTCGTCGAACTATATGATCATGCCAATCCGCAGGTCCGGTTCGACGCGGCGATAGCGACGCTGGGGGTGGTGCCCGATCGGGCGCGAGCCGCGCTGCGGATGATCATCGACCGCGCCGAGTTTCCGCAGGCGGCCAATGCGCGCCTTACGCTGGACAATCTTCGTGAGGGTGGATTTATGCCGCGATGATCGCTTCCACGCAGTCGGCTGCTGTGGCGCGGATGCTTCCGCTTTGGCGGTTCGCTGTCGTGAGTCATTTGACAATACAGGCCAGCGACGGAGACCAGCGGGCGCCAGAAGCCGTCCGAAGAACACGCCCGCATTGGACGGAAGGCGCTGATCATGATCGAGGTCTTGAAACCATGACGGTCACAGATCTCTCAAGCCGCTCCGTCCCAGAGCTCGTCGAGCAGTTTCGCATTCTGGCGCTGGCAAAAAACGAGGCTCTCGAATCGGATCAGGACGCCAGGTACAAGCGGCTGTACTGGAAGCTCAACGCCGTGCAGCAGGAACTGCGGTCGCGGGCAGGCGATCAGCGCCGGGCGCTTGCCGAACTTTACGACCATCCCAATCCGCAGGTCCGGCTCGACGCCGCGATGGCGACATTGGTGGTGTTGCCTGACCGGGCGCGGGCCGCGCCGCGGATGATCATCGATCGCGACGAGTTTCCGCAGGCCGCCGATGCGGGATTTACACTGGACGATCTCGATGAGGGGCGTTTCGTGCCGGAATGAGCGCGCCAAAAGGCGCTGCCGTCGCCCGCGGACACCGCGTCTGGCGTGACCATTGGCCTCTCGGCATGTCAGCCCCGCCTGCGCGGGGACGACGCGTGGTGACCGATGTGCGCGACAGTGGATCGTAGGGTGGGCAAAGCATCGACCGCGCGAAGCGCGGCGATCTGTGCCCACGGGCCTGACACGTGTCGGCAATGGTGGGCACGGCGCAACAGCGCCTTTGCCCACCCGACCGCTACGGCGCCTGCGCGCGGCCTATCGCGGCTCGCTCGGCCGGTCGCGCTCGTGGCTTTCCGCCTCGGCGGCGGCGCAGGCGTCGATGCCGCGGCATTTGCTGTTGTAGACCCAGGTGCCGGCGGCGATCGCGCCGATCAGCACGACGGCCAGCAGCCACAGCCATCGGCGATCGAGGGTTTTCATTCGGTTCCAGTCCTTGCCGGTTCGTCGTCGTGCGTTGGTTGATAATACACGCCAGCGACGGAAACCAGCGGCCGTCGGAAGCCTCAGGCGGCCGCGCGGGGCAGGCTGCGCAGTGCTCGCTCGGCTGCTTCCGCCGCCGGGTCGGACCGCTGGCCTTGCCGCGATCCGAAGCGCCGTGCCGGCGGTTCTGTCGCCAAGGCGACGCGGTTCAACCCGGCACTGGAAAAGCCGGCGCGGACCCGGTAAGAACCGGCGATGCAAACCTGTTGTCCGAAATGTTCCACCATCGTGAAATCGTCCGACGGCCACTGGGAGCTGATCAATCCGGCCTGTCCCGATCTGGTCGGGACGCCGTGGAACGGGCAGACGGAATTCTGTCCGTTACTGTCCGAAGTGGTGCGGCCGGAGGTCGAATTGCCGGGCGTGGCGCAGGCCGCAGCGGTGCAGGCGGCGATCGACCTCGTCAAGGTGTCGTTCCTGAAATAACCCGGCGCGGCGCGGGGTGGCCGATCAGAAC
>NZ_JANXTC010000420.1:0-15811 GCF_025356345.1 Tardiphaga sp. | reverse complement strand
TAACCGCGCCAGGCGGTGCGCACGCTTTCGGTAGTGAGGCGATAGCCGACGCTGAGCAGCCGGCGGGCCGCGTCGATGCGATCCGGGTCGATGCGATCCAGCGAGACCGCGGCGAACGAGATCGCGGGAAGCGGGCCGATGCAGCGCAGCCGACTGTTGCCGGGAAGCAGCGCATCAAGTTCGAGCAATGCCGCGTCGAGCCTGGCTTCGGAGCTGTCGTCGAGCAGCACCACGAGATTGGCTACGCAATCCTCGCCGTCCTGGGGCATCGCCAGGATGTCGCGACCGATGGGCGACAGCCGGGCGAGAATCTCCTGTGACAGGCGTTCGCGTTCGCCCATCATGATGGCTTGCAGGGCCTTTCCGGCGGCGAGGCGCCCCAATGGTTTGGCGGCGGCGACCGCCGCGACGACGTCCGGCCGGTTTTTGATCGCGCTCACCATTTCCGGACCATCCCACGTGGCGATGATCTGGAATTGCCGCGTGGTGCCGAACTCGTCGAGCGCGCTGCGCAGCGCCGAGGCGTCGGCGCAGATCAGTTCAAGCGCCTCGGATGAATCGTCGAGCAGGGTGCCCGGACAGGCCGGCAGGACTGGTCCCACGGCGGCGATCGCCTCGAGAACGCGTTGCACTTCAAGCAGGTTCTGCAAGATCCGCCGGCGCGGAAACAGGGTGAAGCGCGGCTTTGGCATGTTGGCCAGAATGGCGGTCAGACCGAGCGACGTCACGAAGCTGAGCCGGATGCCGCCGATCACGCAGCGGCTGGACTCGATCGTCGCGGCGACGTCGGGCCGGGTGATGGCGATCAATTGTTGGCTCATGACGTCGTGTCCTTGCTACCAGCGCCACGCAGGGCGCGACTGGCCGCCACGAGCTGCAGCGCATTATCGATATCGGCCTGCCGCAGCGTCGGCGTGAGCTCGAAGCCGTCGGCCAGCAGCCGGCGCAGCGCCGAGCGGCCGGCTTCCTGCATCACGGCCTCCAGATCGGCGCCGACAAAGCCAATCGCGAGATCGGCGACGGCGTCGAGGTCGATCGCCGGATCGAGCGTCATGCGACGGGCATGGATGGCCAGAATGGTCCGGCGCGTCGCGCGGTCGGGGGCATCAACCTGCACCAGACGGTCGAACCGGCCGGGACGCAGCAGCGCCGGGTCGATCCGGTCCGGACGGTTGGTCGCGCCGAGCAGAAACACCGCCTTTAATTCCTCGATGCCATCGATCTCGGTGAGCAACTGCGCCACCACCCGATCGGACACCGCGCCATCGCCTTCGCCGCGGATCGGTGCCAGCGCGTCGATCTCGTCGAAGAACAGAATGGTCGGCGCCAGCGAACGCGCCTTGGCAAAAATGTGCCGGACTGCCTTCTCGCTCTCGCCAACGAAGCGGTCGAGCAGTTCTGGACCGGACACCGCGAGGAAATTCACCTGCGCCTCATTGGCAAGCGCGCGGGCGATCAACGTCTTGCCGGTGCCGGGCGGCCCCGCCAGCAGCACGCCCTTGGCCGGCCGGATTCCCGAACTGGCGAACAGGTCGGCATGTACGAGCGGCCAAACCACAGCCTCGATCAAGGACTGCTTCAACTCCTCGGCGCCGCCGACATCGGCGAAGCTGACTTCGGGAATATCAACCACGGCGTCGCGAATTGCCGACGGCGCGACTTCGCTGAGCGCCTTGTCGAAGTCGTCGACTGTGACCGACAGGGCGGCGGCGTCGGCCGCGGCACCACCGGCGCGGCGTAGCGCCGCCATGCCGGCCTCGCGCACCAGCGCGCCCAGATCGGCGCCGACAAATCCATGCGTGATCGCGGCGAACCCGTCGAGGTCGACGTCGTCGGCCAGCGGCACGCCGCGGGTATGCACCGCCAGGATCTCGCGTCGGCCGTGGCGATCCGGCGCGCCGATTGCGATCTCGCGATCGAACCGGCCGGGACGCCGTAGCGCCGGGTCGAGGCTGTCGGGCATATTGGTGGCCGCCATCACGACGATGCGTCCGCGGCCTTCCATTCCGTCCATCAGGGTCAGTAATTGCGCCACCACGCGCCGTTCGAGCTGCCGATCGCCGGACATCTGGTCGCGGCGCGGCGCGATCGCGTCGATTTCGTCGATAAAGATCACGGCTGGCGGCCGGCTGCTCGCCTTCTGGAAGATGGCGCGAAGCTCCGCTTCGCTGTCGCCGTAGTTCTTGGAAATGATTTCCGGGCCGTTGACGGCGATGAAGGTGGCGCCGCACTGGTCGGCGACCGCACGCGCAATCAACGTCTTGCCGGTGCCTGGCGGGCCGGTCAGCAGAACGCCTTTCGGCGGATCGATGCCCAGCCGTTCGAACAAATCGGGCCGCAGGATCGGCAGTTCGACCACTTCCCGCAACCGTTCGATCTCGCGGGTCAGGCCGCCGATGTCGCTGAACGCGGTACCGCGGCGGATACCTTCGCTCAGCGTGAAACGGGTTTCGGCGGCAACCGTCACGGCGCCCGCCGGGGCGGTTGCGACGACAGTGCAACGCAGGATGCGTCCGCCGACCAGGGGAAAGCTGAGGTGATCGCCCTGGCCGATCACGCGGTCGGTCAGCAACTGGGCGATCCGTCGCTGCAGCACGATGTTGGGGCGCGCCGCGCCGGTCTCGAGCGCCAGTTCAACGCTCTCCGCCGGTCTGGCCGACGCCGCCGAGAGTCTTACGCTGTCGCCAAGGCTGGCGCCGGTATTCGCCGCCACCGCGGTATCGGCCAGGACCAGCCCGCGGCCCCGCATCTCGGCATGCGCGGGCAGCACCCGCGCATAGGTGGTTCGGGCCTTGGTGACGGCAACGACATCGCCCACCGAGAGCCCAAGTGCCGCGAGGTCGGCGGGATCAAGCCGCACCAGTCCGCGACCGGCGTCCTGCGCCGGTGCGTCGGTCAATGTCCGGTTCAGTTCGATGCGCGCATCCATCTCAGGGCCCTACCGCCCGGAGGCGACGATTGGCTTCGCGAAGCCGGTTGATCAACATCAGTTCGAGCTCCTCGAATTCGACCTCGGTGAGTTCCTCGGAGACCAGCCGCTCTTCCAGCGCCTCGAGCTGACGCTTGATCGCTTCGGTATCATAAAGCTGCTGTTCGGCAGCTTCCGTGATCTTGTTGCCGATCCAGCCGACCGCATCGATTGGCAGGCTGATAGGCAGCGTGAGGAGCTTGAACAGCATCAGGCGGATTCCCGCAGCCGCACGGACTCGCCCGCGCTCCAGTCAAGACTAACGGCGACGAAATTATAGGCCGGCACCGGCGAAATCACCTTCAGGATCAGCCGGTGCGGCTGCACCGATTCGTAGCGCGTGATGGCTTCGAACAAGGCCGGCTCGAGATTGCCCTCAACCAGCACGGCGGTGTGGAAATAGGTCATGTCGTCGGTCTGGTTGAGCTGCTTCTGCCGCACGACGAAAGGATCGAGGAAGCGCTGCAGCTTCTCGGCTTCGGCGATCCGCTTCTCGGAAATGGCGGCCTCGACCTTGCGGCCGAGATCGATGCGGTCGTAGTAACCCTCGCCTTTCGACAGCCGCTTCAGGCGATTGCCGACCCGGCCGAGCTCGGGATGAGCCGCGACGATCTCCGTCCAGATGATATCTTCGTTCCAGCGGGCCTTGATGCCGACTTCGACCCGGCCGCTGAGATCGTCGAGCAGCATTTCGAGATCTTTCTCCCGTGGCGCGATCACGCGCTTCAGGCCGGCGACGTCATCGACCATGACGCCGAACCGCATCGGCAGCATCGGTCCGTCGGGCAGGGCGGCTTCGAGCACGCGGGTATGCGCCAGGGCATTGCGCCGTACCGGCATGATTTCGTCGCCTGTGTAGTTGCTGACCAGCGCTGCCAGGCCTCCAATCGGCTCCACCCAGACGGCGCCGAGCGGGTCGGCGACGGCGGGCGCTGTGATCGGGGTGCGCGGTGCGTTGCGCACGATGGCGTAGACATAGAGTCGTGACTGGGCCGCCGGATCATTTGCTGCAGCGTTGGAGTTCACGATGAGAGATCCTTCAGCACGCGTATTTCGAGAATGCCATTGGCGAGCCGCACCCGTGCACTGTGCGCGGATGTCAGGATCGGAAAAACGAGGCGCCTGCTCAGCGGCACGCTGCCGGTGATCTTGATGACGAGGTGCCCGGGCTCGCAGGCGACCACGACGTCCTCGAGTCTCAGTCCGGCGATGTCAGCGGTCACCACGATGGCATCCGGCTCGTCGAAGGTGTCGATCATCGGTTCGTGCGCGGCCGGGGTGGCGGCGGGTTCCTCGGCCGGCTTGCGGCGGCCAGGTCCCTGCGGCCTGGCGCTGTTGTTGCCGAAGGCCGATTTGACGGTTGCGCTATAACGTCCGGTCAGCGGGCCAAGCGGTGTATCGATCGAAAAGTCGCTGCCGTTAGCCGAGGTGCCGCCAGTCTTGATGACGTCCTGTACGGTCTCCACGAGGCCGCCGATCCGGCGCGCGATCTCATCGATGGCGTCCCGGCCCTTGGGCCCGTCATTGGAACGGTTCCTGCTCATGGCCTGTGATTCCTGTCGTGGTCAATGCGGCCTGTTGATTGCAAGTCGCGGAGGAGCCGTGCGCCCGCCCGCGGCGGGTGGTCAGGCGGTGGCTTCGGTGAATCGTTGCTCGAGGATGGCAAGACGGCCGCGCAGCAGGCGGTTTTCATCTTCCAGCGACGCCGCGCGCGAGGTGAGGCGCGGATCGGCCTCCCACCAGTTAATTCCCAGTTCCATCGCCTTGTCGACGGTGGTCACCAGCAAGCGAATCTTGATATTCAGCAGTTCGATGCCAACCAGTGAAATCGTGATGTCGCCGGCTACGACAATGCCCTTGTCGAGCACGCGCTCCAAAATATCGGCCAGTCCATCGGCCCGGACCGATTGTTCCATGCGGCTCATAGCTGTTCCTCGTCAGGCCGTTAAGACGCCTTGGGCGCGCTTGTAGCGACGCACCCGCTCGTAACCGACGAGCTCGCCGTGTTGGTCAATTTCGACTTCGTAGCTGGCGAGCAGATCGTTGTCGTCGATGCGTGCCTTGGTTTCGATCACCTCGACCATCACCTTCCAGTTCGGATCCTGGCGTTCGCAGCGCGACACCACTTCCGGCTCCTTCGAAGTAATAGTTTGAACAACGGCGCGGGCCGCCAGAGCGATTTGAAGCGGTTTCATCGTGGCCTCCTGGCCAATCCGGGCCGGGCCTGGCCCGGTCGCGTCACCGCGGGTGCGGTGCGTTCGACAACTGGCGGCGCGGCCGTTGCGATGTCCTTGATGCCGAGCAGGCCGTGTACCCAGCCGATGCGGCTTTCGACGGCGGCAAGCTCTTCATGCGCCGCCGCGCGGCGGGCGTCGAAGGCCGCTATGGTCCGCGACAGCCGCTGTCGCTCATATTCGAGACGGACCAGTTCGGCGGCCGCCTCGGGCTTGTCGCGGCTGACGCGGCTGGCAACCGTGAAACGGCGCATGGTAGCATGTTTTGGAGATGGTCTCATGCCGCGTTCTCCGCGGACTGAGACGCGCAGATCGAGCGCACGAGATCGACCAGATGAGTCCGGAAACCGTTCCTGATTTTCGGGTCGATGCCGGAGGTCTTGGATTCCAGCACGTCGAGACACAGTTGAAGGAAGCGCGGGTCCTGCGCGCCAACCGTGAGATCCTCCGTCACGGTGATCCGCGCAATCATGATCGCGGATCGCATCGAGGGGCTCTGTTTAAGGAAGGGAGAGCCGCGCAGCGCGCGGATGAGATCGACGATTCGCGAGGCACGCAACTGGTCCAGCCTGCTGCGGTTGGAAACGATTCCCACCTCGGTGTCGCGATCGTGGTTGTCGAGATCAAAGGTGATCATGCGATCGATCAGCGCGTCCTGGGGCGCGGTGACGCCGGCATAGTCCTCGGGATTCGACGTCAGGATCGCGCGGAAGCTGGGATGAGCCTGCACCACGCGCTCGCGGCGGGCGCCGCCGGGCACGATCAGCATGCGTTCTTCAAACGCTGCCAGCAGCGGATTATTGGCCTGTGGCGGCGAGCGGGTGAATTCGTCATAGACCAGCGTGTAGCCTTCGCTGACCGCCCGGGTCAGCGCATCGTCGCTCCACACCGCGGAAACCTCGGTTTGAATTTTCTTGACCGAGTGGACGTAGTTGTCGACCACCTGTTTCGATTTGGTGCCGGTCTCGCGGCCGATCAGATTTTGCGCGGTGAACCAGCCATCACCGGTAATCAGAATGGTCGGACGGCCGAGGCGCGCGGCAATCTGAATCGCAAGCGTGGTCTTGCCGGTACCGGCGGGACCGCGCAGATGAATCGGCAGGCCGGACCGCAAATAGGTCAGTGCCCGCGATTCCATCGACTGCAGAACACCATTCTCGAACAGGTCGGTCCGCGGACGAAGCTGGATCACATGATCCGCCCCGCCGTTAACGAGTTCGATGCTGTCGGCAAGGCCGCTGTGACCAGCCGGACCTTGCCGCAAGGCGTCGTCTGGCTGTTTAAGGGGGGATTGAGCTTGCATTCCAGGGCACCTGCATTCCGACACGGCGCTGAGCATCTGCCCGCGACTATTGGAAATGAGGCTCGAATGGTTAACGACGCTGCAATTTGACCGGGGGTAGTAATACGGCCTTTGTCCGGAAACCAGCGTTTACAGCGCCCAAGCGGCGGAAACGGTCCTGATCTGAACAGTAGTTCCACGTAGTTAAAGTTTAACGCAGCCTAAATCTGCATCTTCCTACCGTCGGTCACTCAAACCGCATGGGCTTGGCTTTGTTCGCACGGCGGCTATCGGTCCATCGCAGGGAGAGCAGAATGTCAACGCCGCCGCTGGCCACCACCGCTGGAAAACCTTCCCAT
Source organism: Tardiphaga sp. (assembly GCF_025356345.1). Taxonomy (GTDB): domain Bacteria; phylum Pseudomonadota; class Alphaproteobacteria; order Rhizobiales; family Xanthobacteraceae; genus Tardiphaga. The sequence continues at coordinate 8,968 of NZ_JANXTC010000420.1, read as the reverse complement.
CCGTTCCGAACGATCCGTCTGTTGCCGCGCATGCTGATCATGTCGATCTCCGGCCTGGCGTTTCTGGGCATCACCATGATGAGCGTGGCCTGGTATGTTCTCGAGGCCGGCGCAATCAAGCAGGCGGGCGCAGAGGTCGAGCTCAACCTGCGAGTGGTACGTGAGGTTCTCAGCAGCTACGGCAAGACATTCGCTATCGTCGACAACAAGTTGTTGGTCGGTAACCGGGTGCTGAATGGCGATTCGGAAATCGTCGATAAAATGAAGTTGCTCGTCACGGGCGACGTTTCGATCTTCATGAATGATCTGCAAATAGCCACCACCGGTACGAATTCCGCTGGCTCCGGCGTTATTGGTACGCGGCTTGAGCGAAATGCCGCCTATCAAGCGGTGTTTGAACGCAAGGCTCCGTTTCGCGGCGAGATCACCATTCTCGGCACCCCGTATCTGGCAGGGTACGATCCCATTTTCGGCGCGGATGGTCAGTTGCTCGGTATCCTCGCCTCCGGAATCAGCAGAGCGGACCTGCTCAGGCCGGTCTATGCCGTGATCGGAGTGATGGTCACGGCGACCTTGCTGGTGACCCTGCTGGTGACCCTGGTGAAGTTCTTTGTCATCCGCAACCGTCTGATCCGCCCGCTGGTCAGGTGCATCCGCATCATGAACAGTCTTGCCTCTGCGGACCTGACGGTGGAAATGCCGACGCCCCACACTGATGACGAGATCGGTGAAATCAAGATGGCGCTGACGGACTTCAAGCTCAAGGGTCTTGAATCCCGAAAGATGTATGAAGAGGCCCAGGGCGCGGATGCCCGCGGCGCCGAGGAGCGCAAGCAGGATATGCTCGGCCTCGCTCAGGAATTCGAGAACGCGGTCAGCAACATCGTTGAAACCCTGTCCACCGCCTCCAGCGACCTCCAAACCTCGGCGGGCACCTTGATGGTCACCGCCAACAAGTCACAAAAGATCGCCAACACGGTGGCCACCGCTTCCGAAGGCGCCGCCGTCAAGGTGCAGTCGACGGCGACGGCCGCGGAGCAGATGCGGACGTCGATCAGCGGCATCCGCAGCCGGGTCCGGCAATCGGCCAACATCGCCAGCGATGCCGTTCTGCAGGCTAATGCGACCAACGAGCGGATCGGGCTTCTGGCTCAAAATGCCAGCCGTATCGGTGACGTGGTCGAACTGATCAGCAGCATCGCGGGGCAGACCAACCTGCTGGCGCTGAACGCCACGATCGAGGCGGCCCGGGCGGGCGATGCCGGTCGCGGCTTCGCGGTGGTGGCGTCCGAGGTGAAAGCTCTGGCCGAGCAGACCGCGAAGGCCACCGGGGAAATCAGTCAACAGATCGCCGCGATGCAGTCCGCCACGGGTGATGCGGTGAACTCGATCAAGGATATCGGTGCCACGATCGGACAGATGTCGGAGATCGCCTCGACCATCGCCGATGCCATCGAGGAACAGATGACCGTGACGCAGGAAATTTCGCGCAATGTGGAGGAAGCCAATGACAGCACGTTGCTGGCTTGCACCAACATCGCCGACCTGCAGCGCGGCGTAACCCAGACCAGCGACTCCTCGGTCGAAGTTCAGGAAGCGGCGCAGTCGTTGTGGCTGGACAGCAACCGTCTGCAGGAAGCCGTCGGCCAGTTTCTCGGCAGGGTGCGCGCCGCGTAGGCCTGTCAAAGAGCGCCCGCGCTGCGTCAATGCGGGCAGAGTCGGAATAAGACCGCGAACTCGATGTCGTCGAGTTGAAGTAGAGATCGTCAGAACTCGGGAATCGATTGATGCGCTGGCCTGGATTCACGCGCCAAACAGCATGTCGATATCTGCTTCGGTGATGTCGAGCGTAGCGGGACCGTCGGGGTCGAACAGGCTGGCAGCCAGCGCGGCCTTGCGGTCTTTCAAGACTTCGATCTTTTTCTCGATGGTGCCAACGGCGGTGAGCTTGAAGACGAAAACCGGCTTCGTCTGCCCGATGCGGTGAGCGCGGTCGATCGCCTGGGCTTCGACCGCCGGATTCCACCACGGATCATACAGAATGACCGTATCGGCGGCCGTGAGGTTCAAGCCGACGCCGCCTGCTTTCAACGAGATGAGGAAGACCGGCGCCGGCCCGTCCTGAAACGCGGCGACCGCTCCCGCCCTGTCCCGGGTGTCGCCGGTAAGCAAGCAATAGGCGATGCCGGCCGCCTCCAGCCTTGGCTGGATCAGCGCGAGCATGGACGTGAACTGCGAGAAAATCAGGAGCTTGCGACCCTCGGCGACCAGTTCCTGAACCATCTCCATCAGTCGTTCGAGCTTGGCGGAGCCGGCCGTCTCCGCGCCTTTCACCCCTTTCAGGAGGCGCGGATCGCAACAGGTCTGGCGCAGCTTCAACAGCGCGTCGAGCAGGACGAGGCGGCTGCGGGCCAGCCCCTTGTCGGCCATCGCCTCGCGCACCCGCTCATGCATGGCAAGCCGGATCGTATCGTAGATCGCCTGTTGCGCTGGCTCAAACGCAACGGCCTCCACCATCTCGGTCTTGGACGGCAAATCGAGCGCGACGGCGTCCTTGGTGCGACGCAGCAGAAACGGACGGACGCGGGCGGCGAGCATGCGGGCGCGGGCCCCGTTGCCTTTTTTCTCGATGGGTGTGCGCCAGTCGCGGGCAAAGCTCTTGGCATCGCCCAGAAATCCCGGTGCGATGAAGTGAAACAATGACCACAGTTCGGCAAGGTTGTTCTCGATTGGCGTGCCGGTGAGGCAAAAGCGGTGGCGCGCCTTCAGGCCATAGATCTGCCGGGTCGTCGCCGAGCTCCGGTGTGGCAAGGCGCTCGATCCAATCGAGAATATTCGGCGGCAGAACGACCGGCTCAGCGGTCGGAGCAGGAGGAGCTGCGGGGCGGGATGGTGTTTTTATAGATGCCGACGCTTGGGTTTCGGAGGGGATCTGCCCGGATGCGAGCGCCTCCGCGTCGTCGGGGAACAATCGGCGCTGGCCGGCCTCGATCAGCGCCGCCGCGACGTGCTTGCAGTTCATCCCGACCGGGCAGGAGCAGGTACCGACGGCGATAAGCCGATTATTCGTTTCGCGCCGAACTTTCACCGCGGTCTCGTACCGAATGCCGCCGGATCCCCGTACGCGCGCCACAAGCGTGTCGCCGGACCGTGCTATCGCGCCAACCCGGCCCTGCCGCTGATAAACCCTGCCCTTCAGGAAGGCATTTGGGCCGACGAGCTGGATGAGTTCGGGATCGGAGACGTCCATTGGTTCCGCGTGTCTTTGACGAACGGATGGTCCGCTGTTTTGCCTTCGTCAACAGCCACCGAGCAAGCGCTCATAGAGCATCGCTCAAAACATTTATTACGAATGATGGCCTGTTGGTGCCCCTGGCCGGAATCGAACCAGCACTCCTTGCGGAACTCGATTTTGAGTCGAGCGCGTCTACCAATTCCGCCACAGGGGCCATCGGACGCCGGCGGTGGCCGGGGTCACGAAGCCGGCGGAATATAGCGGGCGCTGCGCCGGGGTCAACCGGCGTTGTCCGGCGCAGCGCCTGATAAAACACCCCATAGTGATGGGGCCTGGCTCGACAGCGCCGGGGGCGCGGGATACGAGCAGGGATACCCCCGGAGAACGCCGTGACCGCCGAAGCCATCGTCAAACCCGCGCCAAGGCGCTTTGCAAGCCAGCCGCGGCTTGCCGCCCTCGCCATCGCCGGGATCGCGGCGGCGACCCTGGCCGGGGCATGGTTCTTCCAGCTGGTGCTGGATATCCAGCCGTGCCCGCTCTGCCTGGAGCAGCGTTACACCTATTATCTCGCGGTGCCGCTTGCCTTGCTGGTAGCGATCGCCGCCACGCGGCCGACGCCGCGGCCGGTTCTGGTGGCTGGTCTGCTGCTGCTGGCGCTGGCTGTCCTCGGCAATGCCGGTCTGGGCGCCTACCATGCCGGCGTCGAATGGGGATTCTGGCCCGGGCCGACCGATTGCAGCGGCCCGGTCGTCGATCTCGGCACAGCCGGCAGCCTGCTGCAGCGGCTTAGCACCGTGAAGGTCATCCGCTGCGACGAAGTGCAGTGGCGTTTCCTTGGCCTGTCGATGGCCGGCTATAATGTCCTGATCTCGCTGCTGATGGCGGCGATCGCCGGTTGGGGCGTCGTCCGCGGCAAGCGTCCCGCCTAATCGTCGATGTCGTCCTGCGCCTTGCCGAACAAGTGCACGATTCCCGGCGTCACGATCGAGACATAGATGAAGCGCGACAAATGGTGTGCGCCGACGAACACCGGATCGATGTGCAGCGTCAGCGCCAGCGCCAGCATGGCGTCCATCGCGCCGGGCGCGAACGCCACCACGACATCGCTGATCCTTACCGTGGTCGTCAGTACAATCAAGCCGACGAACACCGCCGAGATGCTGATCGCCACGGCGAACGAGCCGAGCGCGGCGGCGAGATGTCTGAGGATGGTACGTGGGCTGATCTTGCCGAAGCGCGATCCGATCAGCGTACCGATCCCGGTCAACGCGGCGATATAGGCCCATTGCGGAAGCGTGCCCTCGACCCAGCCCGCGCCGTGCAGGATCGAGGACGCCATCATGGCGCCGAACATCCAGCTTGCTGGAAACTTGATCCAGCGCATCAGCAGCGCCATCGCTATCGCCGCGGCGGCGAGTTCGGCCAGCGCCAGCGGCGTCGCGGTTGGCCCGCGCGACGGCAGTGGCCCATGGGCCATCAGCCCGGTCGCCGCGAGCAGCAGTGGCACCAGCGCGGTCAGGATGATGACCCGAAAGATCTGCACCACGGCGATGCCGGGCACGTCGGCATTGCGTTCGGTCGCCAGCATGATGATTTGCGACAGCGCGCCCGGGCTGCCGGCCAGCAGCGCCGAGGTGCGGTCCCAGCCATGCACGCGCCGCAGATAAAGGCTGCTGCCAAAGGTGGCGCAGAAGGTCGCCAGCGCCAGCAGCGCAATGGTCAAGGGATAGGCGCTAAGATTCTTCACCATGGTCGGCGACACCATGGCGCCGAGCGACATGCCCAGCGTCATCAGGATCACATGCGCCAGCGGTTGCGGCAGCCCCACCGGCCGGCCGGCCATGCCGAACGCGGCCACGCCGATCATCGCGCCGGAAATCAGCCCGCCCGGCAGTTCGGCGGCATAAAACAGCGCCGCGCCGGCCGTGCCGACCAGCAGCGTCTGCAACGGAACGACAATCTCTGATCGGCTGGGGAAGGCGAGAGGCATTGCTACGGGAGACTCGAGGAACCCGTGTTATGGCAAAGTCCGGCCCGGGCTACAAATGCGAGGCGGGATAGCTGCCGCGCCTTCGGCTCCGGTCCCGGCGCAGCCTCGCTGCGCCGGGGAAAGACAGATCAGTTGACCTTGCTGGTCTTCTTGCATTCCGAGCGGAATTTGCGGCGCTCAGTACCGTGCAGGCCCTTGGCGTCGGCCTGTTTGGAGCAGTCCAGCGAGGCGGCGGTTCGGGGCTTGTCGGCCTTGGTCTCGGCCGGGGCCATCTTGGCGGGCGCGGATTTGGTCGCCGGGGCGGGGGCCGGGGTCTGAGCGGATGCCGCGCCGAGCAGTAGCAGGGAGGCGAAAGCGGCGATCGCCGCGCGGGAAGAGAAGTTCATCATGGGGCACCTCGGTTTGAAAGACGGCACCGTCGCGCCAAACGGCTGAACGGCGGGTGAATATCGGCCGTGGTGATGGTGGCGCCCGCCCGAAAATTTTGCAGCGGGCGGCGCCGCCGCCGTTGCTCCTCGCCACCGCCGCGCTACGATAGTGCCATTCAAAATCTCGCTACGGGAGCAGAACCATGACGTATCAGATGAAATGGCTGGGCGCGGTGGCGGTGTGCGTGCTGGCTGTATCGGCCTATAGCCCGGCGCAGGCGCTCAGCATGCCGCAATGCAGCGCCAAGTATAAGGAGGCGCAAAGCGCCGGCACGCTGAACGGCCAGAAGTGGAATGACTTCCGCAAGGCCGAATGCGCCGATTCGGCGACGCCGGCAGCCGCCACGGCGCCAAAATCCGCGGAAACCAAGCCTGCGGAAACCAAGCCCGCGGAAGGCAAAGCCACCGAAGCCAAGCCGGTAGCGGCGCCGACTCCCGCGGCGACCACTGCCACGCCATCGGCCACCGGCCCGGCCACCTTCCCCTCGGCGGTCGATCCGAAATACGCCAAGGAGACGCCTGGCAAGGCCCGCATGCATACCTGCGTTGACATGTACAACGCCAACAAGGCTGGCACCGGCAATGGCGGTTTGAAATGGATCCAGAAGGGCGGCGGCTATTACAGCGAGTGCAGTAAAAAATTGAAGGGCGCGGCCTGATCGGTGGCGAAGCCAGAGCTCTCAGCGTGAAGAGCTCTGGCGCCGCGGCCTGATCGTCGGGGTGCTCCGATGCTGAGCTGCCGATGGGCGCTTCCCGCGAACCGGGACCTCCCAAAAATTAACCTGAGTCCAATACCGTAGGTATCAGCGGGGAATTTGCCGCGAGAATTCTTTAGCTGCGTTAGCTGCGTTGCCCACGGATGCATCATGCGAATCGGATTTCATTTTCGCGTCGGCAGTTTGTTGACCGGTGCGTTTCTGGGCTTGACGGCGGTCGTGTTGGCCCTGCTTGGCGTGCATCTCGCCGGCGATTGGAGCGAGATGACGGCCGGGGGTCGACTCGTAACCCTCGCGGAGGCCGATCGATCGGTCTTCAACACCATGCAGATCCTGCGCAACTCGCGCGGCGAAGTGCAGACCGCCCTGTTGAACCTCGACGATCCGCGGCCGAAAATGGCGGAGCTGCGAGAACGGGTGACGGCGAAACTCACCGAGGCGGTCGCGGTTCTGCCGCGCATCGGCGGCGCTTCGCTCGACGGCCTGGTCGTTGATCTGCGCAAACACTGGGACGACGCGACGCAGAAATGGGATCAGCTCGGGCCGATCGCGGCGAAGTCCCGCGCCGCCCGCAACGTCGCGGATACCGACGTCTGGTACAAATCCATGAGCGGCGTGCTCGAGAGTCTGAACGACGCATCGCTGAATGTCGCGGCCGAGGCCCGTATCGCCGATCCCTATGTCGCCGAGCTGATCGGCGTTCGCCAGATCGCCTGGAGCCTGCGCGAAGCCGCGGGCGCCGAGTGCTCGTCATTGCGCGCCACCGTCGCGGCGAATGAGACCTTTTCATCGATGAATGCCGCGACGGTCGGACGGCTGCGCGGCGCCGGCGAGGCGGGCTTCAGTCATCTGAAAGGCCTGATGGTCCGTCCCGGGGTGCCGCGACCGCTCACCGACGTGGTCGCTACCGCGGAGCGCGACCTCGATAGCTCCATCACCAAGCGGGACGAGGTCTATCGTGCGCTCGGCAAGGGTCCGGCGCCGGTCACGGCCGCGCAGTGGACGACGCTGTGCAATGCGCCGTTTGAACCGATTCTGGGAATCGCTTTGAAGGCGCTGGATCTGATGCAACAGCGTGCCGAGCAGCAATATGCAGCGGCACGCCTCGCTCTGTTTGTGACCATCGGGGCGACGCTGCTGGCGCTGTCCGGCGCGGCGTTGGTGCTGCGATTGATACGCCTGCGGGTGATCCAGCCGGTGAAGTCCCTGAGCCGGGCGATCGGACATTTGTCACGGCATGAATATGCCGAGCCTGTGCCGCAGGTCGGTCAGGACGACGAATTTTCGGCGATGGCGGAAACGCTGGAGGCGCTGCGTCTGGGAACGATCCAGTCCGAGCAGGCCAATGCGGAGCGCCAGGCGGCGCAAGCGGAGGACGTTGAGCGCGCAGCGCGACTAGGCACGCTGTGCCGCGAATTCGAGGCGTCAGTGGGCAGAACCCTCGACACGGTGGCGCAGGCCAACCGCGAGATGGTCGTGGCCGCCGATGCCATGACCGCAACCGCGGGGGACGCGACCCGACAAACCGAAGAGATTGCCCGCGCCGTTCAGCAGGCCGCCGAGAGCATCAATTCGGTAGCGGGCGCGTCCGAGGAAATGCGCACCTCGCTTGCGGAAGTCTCGACCAAGGTCGAGCAGTCGTCAAGATTGTCCGCTCATGCGGTCAGCGATGCCGCGGCGACTCATCGCGATGTGGCCCGTCTGGCCGGCGCCGCCGCCGAAATCGGCCAGGTGGTCGGCTTCATCAGCACGATTGCCGCACAGACCAACTTGTTGGCACTCAACGCCACCATCGAGGCCGCGCGTGCCGGCGAGGGCGGACGGGGATTTGCGATCGTCGCCGGCGAAGTGAAATCGCTGGCCGCGCAGACCGCGACCGCGACCAGCCAGATCACGCTGCAGGTTTCCGCGATCCAGGACGCAACCCATTCGGCGGTACAGGCGATGGATGCGATCGGCACGCGGATTCGCGAGGTCGACGAATTGACCGGTGCGATTACACAGACGGTTCAGGGGCAGGTCAGCGCCATGAACCAGGTGTCGCGCGACGCCCAGGAAGTGGCGCTGTTGACCGATCGCGTCTCCACCCAGCTCGGCGCGGTGCGCGCCGCCGCGGCAGGGACGGTCGCGGCGGCCGGTCAGGTCCGCGAGATGACCGACGATCTCGGCCGCCAGTCCGGCAATCTGTCGCTGGAGATCGAACGGTTCATCGCCGGGATCGGTTGAGCCGGCGTGGCCTATGCGCCAAAGGCGCGGGCGACATTGTAGGTGATCAGGCTCGCCACATAGGCCAGCGCGAACATGTAGACGAAAGTCACGATCATCCACTTGGCGCCGCCGGTCTCGCGACGGATCACCGCCAGCGTCGAGGCGCATTGCGGCGCAAAGATATACCAGGCGAGCAGCGACAACGCCGTCGCCAGGCTCCATTTCGCGGCCAGCACCTGTCCGATCTGCTCGGCGGCTTCCTTGCCGCCCTCGATCGCATAGACGGTGCCGAGCGCGGCCACTGCGACCTCGCGCGCCGCCATGCCCGGGATCAGCGCCACCGCGATCTGCCAGTTGAATCCGATCGGCATCAGCAAGGGTTCCAGCGCCT
>NZ_JANXTC010000032.1:0-4959 GCF_025356345.1 Tardiphaga sp. | reverse complement strand
GGACGGCGCGCGCGTGCAAATGATGCGGCAGACCGCCTCGTTGCCATCGACCGAGACAATCTCCGCCTTGGCCTCGATAGTATCGCCGACGATCACCGGCATGACGAAGTCCAGCGCGATGCCGCCGATCCGGCGCCCCGGCCCGCCGAGCTGGCCGAGGCAGGTGGTGGCGAGGCTGCCGACGGCCAGTTCGAACGCGACCATGTTCGCGGCGCCGGCCTTTTTGGCGCGCACCGCATCGACATAGAGGCCGCCGAGATTGCCGCTGATGCCGGTGAACATCGCCTGCTCGGCCACCGTCATCGTCTTGCGAAACGAGAACACCGCGCCGGGCTGCAGGGGAGTGAGCGAAGTCATGAATCGTCCTAGAGCTGCAAGCCGTTCTTGATGGTGCCGCGCGCGATCAGCATGCGGTGGATTTCGGAGGTGCCGTCATAGATCCGGGTGACGCGGGCATCGCGGTACATCCGCTCCAGCGGCAGCGCCTTGCTGAAACCCATGCCGCCGAACACCTGGATGGCGCGATCGACGACGCGCCCCTGCATCTCCGAGGCCGCGACCTTGATCATCGACACCTTGTCGCGCGGGTCGCGACCCTGATCGATTTCCCAGGCGGCGTTCATCACCATCATCTTGACGCCGAAAATCTCGGTGGCGGAATCGGCGATCAGTTTCTGCACCATCTGGAAATCGCCGATCGGCTGGCCGAACTGGCGCCGTTCGCCGGCATAGGTCCGCATCATCTCCAGCGCCCGTGAGGCCATGCCGACGGCGCGGGCGCCGATATGCGCGAGACGGATGTTCAGCACGCTCTTCATGATCAGCCTGAAGCCTTCGCCGACCTCGCCGAGCACGGCATCGGCCGGAATCCGGCACTGGTCGAACAGCAACTCGGCGTGGCCATAGCCGCGATGGCCCATCATCGGCTGGGTGCTGGCTACCGAAAAACCCGGCGCGTTCCTGTCGACCAGAAACAGCGTGATGCCGCCGCGGGCGCGCTTGTCCTTGTCGGTCAGCGCCATCAGGATGATGTAGTCGGCGATGTCACCATCGCTGATGTAATGTTTGGTGCCGTTGAGCACCCATTCGTCGCCGTCGCGCTGCGCCGTCGTGCTGATCGAGGCCGCGTCGGAGCCGGCCCCGGGCTCGGTGATCGCCATGGCGCAGATCTTGTCGCCCTTTACCGTCGGCAGCAGATAGTTTTCGATCTGATCGCCCTTGCAGGCCATCAGCATCGGATAGACCTGTCCGAACACCCGACGGATCAGGGCGTCCGAGGTCTTGCCCAGCTCTTCCTCGACCAGGCAGTGCTCGACGCAGGACAGTCCGCCGCCGCCGACCTCGGACGGCATGTTCATCGCATACAGACCGAGCGACTGTGCCTTCGCCTTGGTGACGCGCAACGCTTCCGGCGGCACCGTCGCCAGCCGCTCCACCTCGTCCTCCAGCGGCCGCACTTCGGTCTCGACGAAGCGGCGGACGGTATCGACCAGCAGGCGGGTGTCATCGGGCAGTGAAAAATCGATCATGCATCTTTTCCAGTTCGCGGGCTGATCGCAGCGGAGGCGGTCATCGCAGCGCGCCGACGGCCTTGGCGGCGATCAGCGCCTCGATTTCGGCGGCGTCATATCCGGCCTCGGCCAGCACTTCGCGGGTCTGCGCGCCCAGTTGCTGCGGCATCAGCCGGATCTCGACGGACTCGCCATTGTAGCGGGCGGGATGCATGACCAAGGTCACCGGCGCGCCCTGGGCGCTGTCGACGGTCCTGAACGTGCCGAGATGCTGGATCTGCGGATCGGCCTGCACATCCGCGTAATCCTGCACCGGCGCGTGCCAGATGCGGCCGGCGTCCAGCATCGGCAGCCATTCCGCAGTGGTGTGCTGGCGCAGCCGCTCGGTGACGAGTTTTGTAATGTCCTCGCGCCGCGAAAAGCTTTCGTTGTCGCCAAACGCCTCGAGTTCGACGATCTTCATGGCGGCGGCCAGCGCGCTCGGCGATGCCATCGAGATCGCGATGTGACCATCGGCCGTGGCGTGAACGCCATAGGGGCCGGCGCTGCACCAGGTGGCGATGCCCGCCGGCGCCCGCGGCGTCGGCGACGGCGCGCCGTTTAGCCAGGCGGTGAAGGGTTCGGTCTGCAGGTCGATCGCCGCCTCCAGCAGATTGACTTCCACCAGCCGGCCCTCGCCGGTCCTGGCCTTGGCAAACAGGGCGGCGAGAATGGCCATCGCATACAGCGACGCGGCATGCTGGTCGACGATCACGGCGCCCACCGCCGTCGGCGGCCCGTCGGCGCGGCCGGTGCGCATCGCCAGGCCGGACATCGCCTGCAGCAGCAGGTCCTGACCCGGCCGATCCCGGTAGGGGCCGCTGGTGCCGAAGCCGGTGGCCACCGCATAGATCAGGCCGGGATTGATGGCTTTGAGATCCTCATAACCGAGGCCGAGTTTGGCCATCGTGCCCGGGCGAAAATTCTCCATCACCACATCGGCGGTCGCGGCGAGCCGCTTCACCGCGGCGACCCCATCCGGATGCTTGAGGTCGACGGCCAGGCTGCGCTTGTTGCGCCCGGTGCCGAGGTGGTTGACGCTTTGCCCGGCGACAAACTGGTCGGCGACGGCCCAGTGGCGCTGGAACGCGCCTTCGATCGACTCGATGGCAATCACGTCGGCGCCGAGATCGCCCAGCGTCTGCGCCGCCAGCGGTCCGGCGAGATAATGGTTGAAGCTCAGGATTTTGACGCCGCGCAGCAGGTCCATCGAGACACCGTCCATGGCCGCAGCCATGCCCGCCTTCTAGGCAGACTTTCGATTGGCACGACGTTTGATCAAACTAGCGGCGGTATCCCGGCGAGCAATATCCGGTTCAATTATTTTGAAGGACAAGTTGATAACCAAAATCTATCATCTGCGGGCGACCACGGCGTTTTCGGCAGATGGCAGGATCAAGCTCATGAATCTCCGACAGCTCGAAATCCTGCGCGCCGTCATGCGGGCAAGGTCGACGGTCGGGGCGGCGCGGGATCTCGGCATGTCGCAGCCGGCCGTCAGCAACGCCATCAAGAACGCCGAGTCGGCGCTGGGTTTCCTGCTGTTCGATCGCGTCAACAAGCGGCTGGTCCCGACCCAGGAGGCGCAGATCCTGCTCAAGGAGGCCGAGCCGCTATTCCTGATGCAGGACCTGATCAGCCAGACCGCGGCGCATCTGCGCACCGGCCGCAAGGGCCGGATGCGGATCGTCGCCACCTCCGAATTGTCGGAATCGCTATTGCCGCAGGTGGTAGCCCGGTTCAGCCGGGATCATGCGGGCGTCGAGATTTCGCTGGAGACGGTGCGGCTCGACAGCCTGCTGGAATATGTCGAGGTCGGCATCGTCGACGTCGGTTTCGCGATGGAGCCGCATCCGCGCCACACGCTGACTTACCTGCCGCTGGCGCAGCTCGACATGGTCTGTGCCTGTCATGCGGACAGTCCGCTGGCGCAACTGAGCTTCGTCACCCCGACCGACCTGCGCGACACGCCACTGATCAATGCCGGCAACAGCAGCCGCATCAGCCATCTGGTGCGCGAAGCGTTCCGGCGCAGCGCCGTCGACTATGCGCCTGCGATCGACGTGCGCTTCATGAACGTTGCCGGCTATTTCGTCGAAGAAGGGCTGGGTGTGACCATCATGGACCAACTGACGGCGTCGTCGAAGCGCTACGGCCGCCTCACGACGGTCCCGTTCAAGCCGCACACCCAGATCACGGTATCCGCCATCGTGCCCGCCGCACGCATGCAGCAACGCCTGACCCAGGCGCTGCTGCGGCACACGCGCGAGGAAATCGCCGCCCGGCTCGCCGCGCCGGCAATCTGACGGCCGCGGCGCGCGGCGAACCGCGCATCAGGCCTCGATCTTGACGCCCTTCCAGAACGCGACCTTGCCGGCAATCTCCTTGGCCGCCGGCTTCGGCTCGGCATAGAACCACGCCGCGTCCCGATTCTGTTCACCATCGACGCTCAGGCTGTAATAGCCGGCGGTGCCCTTCCAGGGGCAGGTCGTCTTGTGCGTGCTGGCGGTCAGAAACTCCTGATGGACATCTTCCAGCGGAAAATAATGATTGCCCTCGACCATTGCGGTGCGATTGGACTCGGCGATGGTCGTTCCATTCCAGACGGCTTTAACCACAGAATACTCCTTGGTTCGAATACCGAGCATATGATGACGAGGCGACGCAAAGGGAAGGCCCCGCCTGGCGATGGCCGCGGCGGAGCAATCGTCAGAATACGCGGCGATCAGATCATGCTGCGGCGGGCGATTTCTTCATTGGCGGAGAACAGCGCGTCGGAATTCATGTCCTTCTGCCGCGTCATCCATTGCAGATAGTCGGTCGGCACGTCCGGCCACTTGCTGCCCTTGTGCTTGCCGAAGGTCATGGTCGGCAGCTTGCCCGGCTTGGTGGTCCATTCCACCATTTCCTCGGTAGACGCGCTCTGCAGCATGTCGGCGAGCAGATGCGCGGTAACCCAGGCATCCGGGCCGGCGCGGTGCGGCGGCATGGCGAGCGCGGCGTCGAGCACCAGCCCGCGCCAGTAGCGCAGCACCTGGTTGGAATGACGTGGCGCCTCCGGCCATACCCGCAGCGCCACCTTGTGGGTGCAGAGCCAGGGCAAGTGGCCGCAGGCGGCATCAGAAATGAAGCGCCGCTCGAACTCGCAATTATGCGCCACCAGCACGTCCGGCGCCGCGTCTTCGGTGATCACGGCCAGCAGCAATTCGTCGGTGCAGGCCGGCGTGGCGTCGGAAAAGTCCTGTTCGGTGATGTGATGCACGGCCATCGTCTCCGGCGAAATGCCGTGCAGCGGCCGGAACAGTTGCGCGCGCGGCGCCTCAATCCGGGTCACGCCATCCTCGACCACCACGTCGACGCAGCCGATCTCGATGACTTCCGCGGGCGGCATCAGGCCGGTGGTTTCGAT
>NZ_JANXTC010000029.1:0-4214 GCF_025356345.1 Tardiphaga sp. | reverse complement strand
GCTTGAAGCGGACCTTGGTCTCGATCAGGCGCTGCCGGAAGCTCTCCTTGGGGGTGACGATGCAGATCGCCGTATAGACGCGATGGTTTCGGCCGGACAGCAGCCGCAGGCACTGCGAGGCCTCGTCGACCAGCTCCGCCTTGGGCAGGATGCGGCGGCCCACCGCGACCACGGTATCCGCGGCCAGAATAAACGATCCGCGCAACTCGTCGTCGAGCTGCACCGATTTCAGCGCCGCCTCGGCCTTGGCACGGGCCAGGCGGTTGGCGCAGGCGCGGGGCAATTCACCACGCTTCGGCGTCTCGTCGACATCGGCGGGACGCAGCGCGTCGGGCTCGATGCCGGCCTGGTTGAGCAGGCTGAGGCGACGGGGCGAGCCGGAGGCGAGAACGAATTTGGGACGGCCGAGCATGCGGGTTTATCGATCCTGGAAGAGCGCGCGGAACCTAACGGAAGGGGGAAGCGGCGGCAACCTGCCCAGATCGGTGATTTCGGGGCGCGAACGCCGCCCGCGCCCCGGGACGACGCGTGCTACCCGCTCGCGGCGCCGCCTTTGGCAAAGCGCTTGCGGATTCGCAGCAGCAGGCTGTCCAGCACTTCGCGATAGGCCTGCAGCTTCTGCTCGCGGTTGCCTTCGACGCCGGAGGGGTCCTGGGTCGGCCAGTATTCGACATCGGCAGCGTTGGTGCGCGTCAGTTCCAGCGCCTTGTGATGCGCCTCCGGCGACAGCGTGACGATGAGGTCGAAGTTCAGGCCTTCCCAGTCGTCGAGCTCCTCGAAGGTGGTCGGCTTGTGTTTGGAAACGTCCTGGCCGAGTTCTTCCATCACCGCGACCACGAACGGATCGAGTTCGCCCTTCTTCACGCCGGCGGACTTCACGTACAGCGCCTTGGGAAACATCTGCTGCAGCAGGCTGGCCGCCATCACCGACCGGATGCTGTTCTGGCCGCAGGCAAACAGCACGGCCTGCGGCGTGCGCGCGCGAGGCGGCGCGGACATCGCTCAGGCCTGCTTGTTCTGGCGCATGATGTGGCCCGAAACCCGGCCTCCACGTTTCGGAATCATGCGCGGCTCACCCCTTCCAGTGCAGCACGGAGATCAGCGTGAACAGCCGCCGCGCGGTCTCGAAATCGATCCGAACCTTGCCGTTCAAACGCTCCATCAGGGTGTGCGAGCCCTCGTCGTGGATGCCGCGACGGCCCATGTCGATGGCTTCGATCTTGTCGGGGGTCGCGGTGCGGATCGCCTGATAATAGCTGTCGCAGATCATGAAGTAGTCCTTCACGATGCGGCGAAACGGCGTCAGCGACAACAAATGCGCCACCACCGGCGCCCCGTCCTCGCGGCGGATGTCGAACATCAGCCGGTTGCCGGTGATGCCGAGATGCAGCGTGAAGGGGCCCGTACCGGCGCCATCCGGCGCGAACAGGTTCTTCTCGACCAGGTCGTAGATCGCGATGGCGCGTTCGTGCTCGATATCCGGCCCGGAACGGCCGATCGACTCCTCATCGAGCGTCACCGCCACGATGCGGTTGTCGGTGTCATCCCCTGGTGGCGAGGTGTTCATCACAGATTGAGGCGCAATCCAACCGAACGTGCGTGGGCATCGAGGCCTTCGGCCCTGCCCAGCGTCATCGCAGCCGGTCCCAGCGCCCGCAGCTGGTCCGGCCCGCATTTCAGGATCGACGTTCGCTTCATGAAGTCAAGCACCCCGAGCCCGGAAGAGAACCGCGCCGAACGCGCCGTCGGCAGTACATGGTTGGAACCGCCGACATAGTCGCCGATCGCTTCCGGCGTATGCGGGCCGAGGAAGATCGCGCCGGCGTTGCGAATCCGCAGCGACAGCGCCTCCGGATCGGCGGTCATGATCTCGAGATGTTCGGCGGCGATCGAATTGGCCAGGGTCACCGCCTCGTCCAGCGTCTGCACCATGATGATGGCACCGTAATCGGTCCATGACTTGCGCGCGATCTCCGCGCGCGACAGCGTGGCGAGCTGCGCTTCCACGGCGCGCACGACGTCGTCGGCCAGCGCCTGGCTGTCGGTGATCAGGATCGACTGCGCGTTGGCGTCATGCTCGGCCTGGGCCAGCAAATCGGCGGCGATCCAGTCGGCATTGCCGGTATGGTCGGCGATCACCAGCACCTCGGAGGGGCCGGCGATCATGTCGATGCCGACACGGCCGAATACCTGGCGCTTGGCGGCGGCGACATAGGCATTGCCGGGGCCGACGATCTTGGCCACCGGCGCGATGGTTTCGGTGCCATAGGCCAGCGCGGCGACGGCCTGGGCGCCACCGACCCGGTAGATCTCCGAAACGCCGCCAAGATGCGCGGCGGCCAGCACCAAGGGATTGAGCTTGCCGTCCGGCGACGGCACCACCATCACCACCCGATCGACGCCGGCGACCCTGGCCGGCACCGCGTTCATCAGCACCGACGACGGATAGG
This sequence comes from Tardiphaga sp., assembly GCF_025356345.1. Taxonomy (GTDB): domain Bacteria; phylum Pseudomonadota; class Alphaproteobacteria; order Rhizobiales; family Xanthobacteraceae; genus Tardiphaga. Next base: position 1,764 of record NZ_JANXTC010000029.1, on the reverse strand, counting down.
CCGCGGTGCCGCCGGGGACGTAGAGGCCAACAGCCTCGATGGCGCTCCAGCGCCAACCGAGTTCGACGCCCAGCGCGTCGGTAAAGCGGTCGTCCTTGGGCAGTTGGCGGCGGTGAAACAGCTCGATGCGGTCGCTGGCGAATTTCAGCGCGTCGATGGTCTCGCGGTCACAGGCCGCCACCGCCGCCTCGACCTCGGCCGGGGTAATGCGCAGGCCGGACGCATCGAGCTTGAGCCGGTCAAATTTTTCGGTGGCCTCCAGCAAAGCCGCGTCGCCGCGCAGCGCCACGTCATCGACAATGGCCCGGGTGGCGGTTTCGATATCGGCCGCGACCTCGCGCTTCATGGTAAGGAAGGCGCGGAATCGCACCGCGAAATCGGCACTGCTGGAATTGAGGCGAATGGGCATGGATGTGTCCTGACAGGGTCTTGCCGGCCAAGCCCCCCCTGTCCAATGGCGCGACAGTCCGGGGCCGTCAACCCCGGGGGCTGGCCATGTCCGGGACCCGTCCTATGCGTCCAGACCAGAGGCCTCACCGACATCGCTGCCGCCCAGAACATCCGGACCGAGATCCGCCAGTTCGACTTCGAGGCACTCGACGTCGAGCCGCAGCGCGCCGCCATCCGCGAACATCAGGACGGCACTGCCGCCGGGCGCCTCGCCGGGATGAAACTCGATGCCAAGCAGCTCCAGGGCCGTTTCAGGCCCCTGCAGATCGATATCGCGGGACTTGCAGGCCAGCACCCGGTCAAACCGCAGCGCGGCAAGCAGGCGGCGCGGGGCGACCTCGCCGGAGACGGTCTGATCCCAGTCGAGCCGGTTCATGCCGATCACCAGCCGCTTTTCGCCCTGCCGCCAGATGATGTCGCTGATCTGTACCGCGGCATCCTGAACATGAGCGGAAATCACCGCGAGATCATCGGCATCCAGAGCAATCAGCTTGCGTAGCCCGGTCACGGTTGCCCCGATCCTTCGAAAATCTCTGACGAACCCTAACCGCTGATGCGCTCGATGGTGGCGCCGCAGGCGGAGAGCTTTTCCTCGAGCCGCTCGAAGCCGCGGTCAAGGTGATAGATGCGATTGACCATGGTCTCGCCTTCGGCGACCAGGCCCGCGATGACCAGCGACACTGACGCTCGCAAATCCGTGGCCATCACCGGCGCGCCGCGCAATTTGGCGATGCCATCAATGGTCGCGGTTTCGCCATCGAGATGGATCTGGGCGCCGAACCGGGCCAGTTCCTGGACATGCATGAAGCGATTCTCGAAGATCGTCTCGGTGATGTGCGACGTGCCCTTGGCGCAGGCCATCAAGGCCATCAATTGCGCCTGAAGGTCGGTCGGAAATCCCGGGAACGGGGCCGTCGACACATTCACCGGGCTGATCCCGGCGCCGTTGCGGGCGACGCGGATGCCGTCATTGTTCACGGTGATGGTGGCGCCGGCCTGGGTCAGCACATCCAGCGCCGATTGCAGCAGTTCGGGCCGCGCCCCGGACAATTGGACGTCGCCGCCGGTCATCGCCACCGCCATCGCATAGGTGCCGGTCTCGATCCGGTCCGGCAGCACCGGATGCTGCGCACCGTGCAGTCTGGCGACGCCTTCGATGGTGATCTTCGGGGTGCCGGCACCCGTCACCCGGGCTCCCATCTTGTTCAGGCAGTCCGCGACATCGACGATTTCCGGCTCGCAGGCGGCATTATTGATGATGGTGATGCCCTTGGCCAGCGTCGCCGCCATCAGCGCCACATGGGTGCCGGACAC
>NZ_JANXTC010000007.1:0-11537 GCF_025356345.1 Tardiphaga sp. | reverse complement strand
CAGCAACGGCGTGCCGCGGAAGAACCAGATGTAGAACCGGGCAAAGCCGCTCAAGGCTTGCTTGTTTGAGGTGCGCATCCAGGCAATGACCATGCCGAGAATGAGCCCGCCTACCACGGCCGCCACCGTCAGGCCGATCGTGACGGCGACGCCGCCCAGCAGGAAGCGATTGAACAGATAATCGAAGAAGGCGACCGGATCGAACAACTTCATGGAGCGTCTCTGCCTCATCGCCAATGCGTGGTGGTGCAGTCTAGCAAGAAGCGCGCCGATGCGCCTCGGCGTTAGATGCTATGGCGTTCGTCGATCAGCGACACCGATATCGCCGGCGCGGCGCGCCGCGCCGATCGTGGCCGAAATCGCGTCGCACGGCTCAGGCAACACCGGCAACAGAGGCGGCCGCGGCCCGGCATGCTCGATGATACCGAGGGCCTTGAGGCCGACCTTGATGCGGGTATGCGCATCGATCATCGGTGCCGGCCCATAGATGGCGCGGACGATCGGATAAAGCCGCTCATTGACCGCGCGCATCGCACGCAGATCGACGGCGGCCGAGGCCTGCCAGAGCTCGGCCAGCAATCGCGGCGCCAGACTCGCCAGACCGGAGAGAATGCCGTCGCCGCCCGCTGCCAGTTGCGGCAGAAACCAGTTGTAGTTGGATGGCAGGAAAGCGATGTCCGGATTGCTGTTGTGCACCGCGCGGCGATTCTCGTCATAGGCCAGCATGGTGTCGCTGCCCTCCTTGATGGCAATCACGCCGGGGACAACCGCGATCTGCGCGAGGGTCTCCGGCGCATAGCCGAAACCCGACGCCAGCGGATACTGGAACACCGACACCGGAATGCCGATGGCCTCGCTGACGGCCCGCACAAAGGCCACCGGCGCGCGGGACGTCGCCGACGCCCCGCCGCCGAGTGACGCGGGCGGAAACAGCACCGCGCAACCCGCACCGGCGGCTTCGGCGAGCTGAGCCTGGCGGATACATTCGGCGGTGGAATGGCCGATGATACCCGCCAGCAGCGGCTTGGCGCCGATCTGCGCGCGCGTCCGCACGATCACCTCATGACGTTCCTCGTCGGACAGCGATCCGCCTTCGCCGGCATGGCCGTTGACGAACACCGCCATGATGCCGTCTGGGCAGGCGCAGTAATCAATAATCTGGCGATAGCCGTCCCAGTCAATTGTCAGATCGGGCCGGAACGGCAGCACGGTGGCCACGGTGACGCCGTGCAGATCGGAATGTTTCATCGAGAAACCCATCAGGATTATGCCCGCAGCAAGGTCAGACCGCCACGGCCCGGGTTGAATAGGTCAAGTTGAACCGCGCCACCAGCGCGCGGGCGACGGCGTCCTGCGCCGCCGGCAGCGGCAGCCGCGGCGGCAGCGGCACGCCAGCCGCAAACCCCATATGGCTGAGCAGCGCCTTGCTGCCGGCGACATAGGCCTGCCCGCCAACGAAGTCGATCAGCGGCAGATAGTGCAGATACAATTCGCGTGCTTCCCTGATCTGGTCGGCATCGACCAGATCGAAGATCCGCGCCATCGCCGCGGGCGCAATGTTGGAGGCTACAGCGACCCAACCCTGCGCGCCCTCGACAAAGGACTCGAAGCCAAGAATGCCACCGAACACCGTCATCCGGTCGCCGCACAGCCGCATGATGTCGCGCACGCGGGTAACTTCGAGCGTCGATTCCTTGATGTAGAGACAGTTGTCGATCTCGGCGAGGCGGGCCACCAAAGGCGGCCTGAGATCGACATTGGCGGTGGCGGGATTGTTATAGACCATGATCGGCAGCCCGATCGCCTCGGCCACCGTCCTGTAATGATGCACCAATTCGTCATCGGTGGGCGTCGAATAGAACGGTGGGATGACCATCACGCCATCCGCGCCCAGACTTTCGGCGCGCCGGCTCAACCGCACCACTTCGCGGGTGTCTTCGGCGCCGGTCCCGATCAGCACCGGCACCCGGCCGGCGGCCTGGTTGATGACGGTCTCGGCAACCAGGGCCTTGTCGTCGTCATCCATCGACAGAAACTCGCCGGTCGAGCCGAGCGGGATCAGGCCGCGGATGCCCTGCCCGATCTGCCATTCGACGAAATCGCGCAGCGCTGCGACGTTGACCGCACCGGTCGCCGTGAACGGCGTGATCATTACCGTGTAGGTGCCGCGAAACTTCTTCATCCACCAACTCCGCTCGATCGATCCGCCATCATTGCGACCAACCTACATGTCCCGCCGAGATTTTCCAGCCGGAAACGTTTCCATTCGTGCTGCTACATTGAGCAGCTATCATCCACAATTTAGGCTTGCTACGCAGATATCGCGTCCATATCGTTCTGCAATCGTTTCCATTTTATTGGCCGGATGAATGAGCGTCACGCTCAAGGATGTAGCAGAGGCGGCGCAGGTTTCGATCAGCACCGCATCGCGCGCGCTGGGCGGCGGCGGGCTGGCGAGTGCGCAGACGCAGCAGCGTCTGACCCGGATCGCGCGCGAACTGGGCTACCGTCCCAACCCGATCGCGCGCGGCTTGAAGACCGGACAGTCACGGCTGATCGGATTGCTGATTCACAATCTCACCAACGCCTCGTTCCAGGTGATCGCCGAAGTAGTGCAGGCGCGACTGAAGGCACTCGACTATCAGATGCTGCTATGTATCGCCGGCGATGACCCGCAGCAGGAACGCGACACGCTGGCTACCCTCGCCGACCACCGGGTCGACGGGCTGATCGTAGTGCCGACCGGCAAGAACGGCGCGCAACTGACGGCGCTCGATGCTGGCGACGTCCCGATCGTCTGCATGATCCGGCGCGACGAAGACACCAATCTGGAAACCGTGCTGGCGGATGATCCGCAGGGCGCCTATGTCGGCACGCGCTATCTGATCGGGCTCGGACACCGCCGCATCGCGCTGGTGGTCGGCCGCCAGGATACCACGTCGGGACGCGAACGCCTCGCCGGCTATAATCGTGCGCTGCGCGAGGCCGGCATCGCGCCGGACGAGGCGCTGATCCATATCGGCCATTTCGAGCCGGAGACCGGCGCCGTGGCCTGCCGCAAGCTGCTGGATCTGGCCGAGCGGCCGAGCGCGATCTTCGTCGCCAATCATGAATCGGTGCTTGGCGTGCTGCAGGTGACCGCCGAACGCGGCCTGACAATTCCCGATGATCTGTCGCTACTTTGTTACGAGGATACGCCGTGGTTTGCGTGGCATCGCCCCGCCATCAGCATCGTCGACAGCGGCGCCCGCGATCTCGCCAATCTCGCCGTCGACCGGCTGCTGCATCGCATCGAGGCCAGGGCGGTCCGCGCCGACGGCGCGCGCGAATACCGCGTCGGCGCCCGGCTGGTAACGCGGGATTCCTGTCGCGCCCTCCCCGCCTGCGAACCCAAGGCCTGATCAATGCCCTATCTCGAAATCCTCGCCCCCGCCATTCCGATCGACCGCAAGGCGACGCTGGCAAAGTCCATCACCGACGGTCTGATGTCGGCGTTCGACGTCGGCGCGCCAACCGTTACGCTGTATTTCCTGCCGGTCACCCCGGACGACTATGCCCATGCCGGCGAGATGGGGACGTCGCACACCTCGATACGGGTTCTGCTCAAGGTGCACGCCTTCCGCCGCGGCGCGGCGCAACGACGCGCCGCCGCCGTCGCCCTCACCGAAGCCGCCTGCCTCGCCTATGGCACGGAGGGCAGCAACGTCGCCGTCTACTTCCTGGATCGGGAGAAGGACGAAGTCGCCCATGATTCAAAGCTCGCCAGCGATTGATTGAGAAGGCCGCACGCATGGACCGCTTCTACACCGATGACCAGAAGGCGCTGCGAGCGACGGCACGACGCTTCGCCGAGGCCGAGATCCTGCCGCGCGCAGCCGCGATCGACCGCGAGGACCGCTTCGACCGCACGCTCTACAAGGGCATGGCCGATCTCGGCCTGTTCGGAATCTGCCTGCGCGAGGGCGCCGGCGGTGCCGGGCTCGATGCCATCGCCGCCTGCATTGCCATGGAAGAGCTGTCGCGCTGCTCGGGCGCCGTCGCCAATGCCTTTGCGATTCCCGTGGAAGCCGTGTTGTTCTTCGACCATCACGGCACCGACGGGCAGAAGGCGCTGATCCCGCAGATTCTCAGCGGCGACATTATCCCCGCCACCGCCGTCTCCGAGGCCGATCACGGCTCCGACGTCGCCGGCATCCGCACCACCGCGACGCGCGACGGCGACGGATGGCTGCTCAACGGCACCAAGGCTTGGGTGACGCTCGGCGGCGTCGCCGACCGCATCATGGTGTTCGCACGCACCGGCCCCGAGGCGGGACACAGAGCGATTTCCTGCCTACTGGTCGACGGCAAATTGCCCGGCATCGCGCGCGGCAAGAACGAAGAGCTGCTCGGCATGCATGGCCTGGACGACTGCCAGATCAATTTCTCCGATGTGCGGCTGCCGGCCGACAGCCTGATGGGGCCGGAGAACCAGGCCTTCAAGATGGCGATGAGCAATTTCAATTTCAGCCGGCTGATGATGGCCTCGATGGCGCTGGGCATGGCGCAGGCCGCGTTCGAGGACGCCACCGCCTATGCCCGGCAGCGCAAGCAGTTTGGCCAGGCGATCATCGGCTTCCAGGCGGTGCAGTTCATGCTGGCCGATATGTCGACCGACATCGCGGCATCCCGGCTGATGATCCATCACGCGGCAAGGTTGCACGATGCCGGCGAGCCGATTGCCAAGGAAGCCGCGCAGGCAAAACTGTTCACCACCGACATGGCGATGAAGCACGTCTCCAACGCGCTGCAGATCCATGGCGGCAATGGTTATTCGCGCGACTACCGCATCGAGCGGCTGTTCCGCGACGTGCGGCTGGCGCAGATCTATGAAGGCACCAACCAGATCCAGCGCCTCATCATCGCCCGCCAGGTCGAGAAGGAGGCGGCATGACATGCTGAGCCTGCTCACCGCCGCCCAAGCGGTCGACCTGATCAAGGACTCTGACACGCTGATCGTCGGCGGCAATGGCGGCACCGGTGCAGCTGAAACCGTGCTGGTGGCGCTGGAGCAGCGCTTTCTGTCCGGCGCCGGTCCGCACCTTCTGACCTTGATCAACATCACCGGCGTCGGTGCCGTCACCGAAAAGGGCATCTGCCATCTCGCCCATGAGGGCATGATCGCGCGGGTGATCGGCGGCAACTTTGGTTTGCAGGTGCCGTTCATGCGGCTGGTGCGTGACGAGTTGATCGACGCCTATAATTTCCCGCAGGGCGTCATGAGCCAGCTCTGCCGCGCCATGGCGGCGAAACATCCCGGTGTGCTCACCCATGTTGGCATCGACACTTACATGGACCCGCGCCAGGACGGCGGGCGGATGAATGCGCGCACCACGCTGCCGCTGGTCGAACTGGTCGAGGTGCTGGGCCAGCAATGGCTGCTGTATCACGTGCCCAATCCACCGGATTTTGCCATCATCCGCGGCACCTCGGCCGATGAGGACGGCTATATCAGCATGGAGCATGAGGGCACGACGCGCGAGGATCTGTCGATCGCGCAGGCCGTGCACAATGCCGGCGGCACCGTGATCTGCCAGGTCAAGCGGATCGTGAAGCGCGGCTCGATCCATCCGCAGATGGTGAAGATTCCGGGCTTCTTGATCGACCATGTGGTGCTCGATCCCGACCAGATGCAGACCTACGGCACGGCGCACGATCCCGCCCGCTGCGGCGAGACCCGCGTGCCCGCCGCCATGATCGTACCGGATCCGCTCAATGCGCGACGGGTGATCGCGCGCCGCGCGGCCTTCGAGCTGAGCCCGCGCGACGTCGTCAATCTCGGCGTCGGCATCTCGGCGATGATCCCCAATGTCGCCGCCGAGGAGGGAATCGAGGATCTGATCACGCTGACCGTGGAATCCGGCGTCATCGGCGGCGTGCCTGGCCATGCGCGCGAATTCGGCACGGCGATCAATCCGCGCGCCATTCTCGACCAGGCCTATCAGTTCGATTTCTACGATGGCGGCGGGTTGAACTGCGCCTTCCTGTCGTTCGCGGAAGTCGACGCCATTGGCAATGTCAACGTTACCCGGTTCGGCGATCGCCGCGACGGCTCCGGCGGCTTCATTGACATCACGCAGAATTCCAAGCGGCTGGTGTTCAATGGCGTCATGACCGGCGGCAAATATGACATCGGCGTCGAGAAGGGCGGCCTCGCGATCCGCAGCGACGGGCCGATCCGGAAGTTCGTACCCGAGGTCGGCCAGATCAGCTTCAGCGCCTCGCTGGCGCTGCAGCGCGGCCAGGAAGTGTCCTACGTCACCGAACGCGCCGTGTTCCAGCTCGAGGAAGGCGGCATCACTTTGACCGAGATCGCGCCGGGCGTGCGGCTCGAAGAGGATGTGCTCGCGCATATGGGCTTCCGTCCGCGCATCAGCCCCGACCTGCGGGAAATGGATTCGCGGATCTTTTGGCCGGGGCCGATGGGCATCGCCGCCAGCTTTGCCGGAAAGCAGCGACGGACGCGCCAGATCATTCGCGGGGCGATGCGATGAGCGACATCAGCCGCGTGCCGATCAATCTCTGCTACGAAGACATCGAACCGGGCACGCGGTTCGAGAGCGCCGTTCACACCGTGACGCCGGCGCATATCGCCGCGTTCGCGGACGTGACCCGCGACCATCATCCGCTGCATCTTAATGAGAGCTACGCGCGGTCGCAGGGGTTTCCGTCGGTGATCGCGCATGGCCTGTTCGGGCTGTCGCTGATGGAAGGCCTGAAGTCGGAGCTGAGGCTCTACGAGGAGACCTCCGTCGCCTCGCTGGGATGGGACGAGGTCCGCTTCAAGCTGCCGATCGTGGCCGGCGACGCGCTACGCGTCAAATTTCAGTTCAGCGAGAAGCGACCGACCAAAAATCCCAGCCGCGGTATCGTCATCGAGGCGCTCGAACTGATCAACCAGCGTGACGAGGTCGTCACGCTGGCCCGCCACACCTCCTTGATCCTGACCCGGGCCGCAGCGCAGGAATCGGCTGCCACCGGATGACGACCGACAACGACACGACGAGACCCGAAAACGCTCAGTAACCCTGCTTCATCCTCGACCAATCGGAGTTCACGCCATGCCTTTTCTGAAGAGCCTTTCCACCCTGGCCATCCTGCTCGGCCTGCTGCAATCGGCCAGCGCCCAGACCTGCACCAGCAAAATCCCGGCATCAAGTCTGATCGAGGCCGGCAAATGGCAGATGTCGATCAATCCCACGCTGCCGCCACAGCAATTCGTCGATGACAAGGGCGAGCTGCAGGGGCTCAATGTCGAACTGGCGAAAGAGATCGCCAGGCGCATCTGCCTGGAGCCGGTATTCCTGCGGATGGACTTTCCGCCGATGATCCCGGGGCTACGCTCGGGCCGTTTCGATACCATCAACACCGGACTGTTCTGGACCGAGGAGCGCTCCAAGATGCTGTTCCTGGTGCCCTATGCGCAGCAGGCGATCAGCGTCTACACCGATCCAGCGTCGCCGCTGAAGCTGGAGAAGTTCGAGGACCTCGCCGGCCGGGTCGTTGGCGTCGAGGCTGCGACCTATACCGAGCGCAAGGCGAAAGAATATAACGCTGAAATGGTGGCGAAGGGCCTGAAGTCGATCGACCTGCGTACCTTCACCACCGTCACCGCCACCTCGGGCGCGTTGCGCGCCGGCCAGCTCGAGGCGGCACTCAACATCAACGAGACCGCGAATTCGCTAGAGCAGCGCGGCATTGCCAAGATCTGGATCCGCGACATCGCCGGCACCGACATCACCTTCGCGTTCCGCGACAAGGCCGTGGCCCAGGCGGTCGCCGATGCCCTGACCGCGATCCGCGCCGACGGCACCTATGACAAATTGTTCGACAAGTTCGGCATGACGCGCCTGACGGCCACCACCTTCACTATCCGCGGCGACGGCCCCGCCAACTAGCTGGCAGCCATGATACGGGTCGGTTGACAGGCCGGGTCAACCGACCAGCGGTATTTCCGAAGCGCCGCTGCCCCCTGACCGCTGCTATTGCCGCGATTTCCGTGACTGGGGAAGGCTCACCACCACCGTGTCCGCGACGGGACTGGCTGGCTCGAACAATTCGTCGCAGACATAGTCGCCGAAAACCGTGGTCCCATCGTCGGTATAGGTTTTTCCCGCGATGATCTTGAACGACGAATCGAATTCCAGATCGATCGACAGCGATCGTTTGGCGCGCCAGGTTTTAGAGGTCATCTCGGACTCCAGGGGCTCCACCGGGCGCGACGGAGGGGCCACGCATCCTGTTGAGGTTCGTTGAAAGAAAAGCGAATCGGGTCGATTACCGCCAGCGGTCTATTTAGCTGCGAACGGCCCAATCTAACACCCGTCGACCTCTGAGAAATGGATGGCGGGTGCACTGGCCCAAGTCAGGCCCCCGATGACTAGATCCTCGCCTTGGTGCCGAGACCCGCTGGTGACGCAGGTGACGGCCTAGCCAACGGTACTCAGCTCGGAAGCAGCCGGACGTTGTTGTGTCCAGGTGCTGTGTCGATACGCAAAAAAGCGGTCATGACGGCGCGTCATTTTCCGCATCTCGAAATATAGCACATGCAATGTATCGCTCGGTGTCGCGCCCTTGACCTCAACGCGATTGCGATGTTCGCTGCTTCAGTAAAAACAACATCGGCGCCAAAGAGCGACCGGTTTCACAGGGTGGATGGCCGCGGTGGCAACGACCGACGACAAGCCTCGCGGCGCTGGCGCAGTTTTGCGCGTGGAAGGCCTATCGGTCCAGTACGGCGCCCTGGTCGCCCTGCACGACGTCAGCTGGTCCGTTGCTGAGGACGAGATCCTGGGCATCATTGGCCCGAATGGTGCCGGCAAGAGCAGTTGCTTTGCGGCGGTCACCAACGCGGTCCGCCATGGCGGCAATGTGTTTCTCGACGGAGGGAATGTCTCCAGCGTCAAGACGTTCGACCTTGCCGGCCTCGGACTGCGCCGTACCTTCCAGCAGAATTCGTTTTTCGGCGAACTGACCATCTTGCAGAATGCGGTGGCCTCCATCTTCCGCGATTTTTCGACGGATCTCGCGACCTCGCTGTTCGCGCCATGGCGCGAAATCGCCACCAGCCGACATGCCGAGCGGGAGGCCGCGCAGCTTCTGGACTTCTTCGGAATTCCCGCGAGCTACCATCACCGGCTGCCCGGCGATATTCCGTACGGCGTGCAACGCCTGCTGTCGGTGGCGCTGGCTTACGGCACCGGCGCGAAGGCGCTGCTGCTGGACGAGCCGGCCGCGGGGCTGAGCGGCGCCGACATGAAGAAACTCGCCGAGGTACTGATCAACCTGCGCAAACGCCGCCTGGCTCTGGTGGTGATCGAGCATCACATGGATCTGATCATGTCGATCGCCGACCGCATCGTCATGATCGATCAGGGAGCCATGCTGGCGAGCGGTACGCCGGCGGAAATTCAGCGCCATGAAGGCGTGCGCGAAGCCTATCTGGGGCGCGACGAATGATCCAGGTGCTGCAAAGCGAAAATCTCTGCGTCCGTTACGCCGGCAACATGGCGGTCTCCGACGTGAGCATCAATGTCGCCGCCGGACAGATGGTCGGGCTCGTCGGCGCCAATGGTGCTGGCAAGACGTCTCTGGTCAACGCGCTGGCCGGCTGGTCACGCGGCATGGCGTCGGTCACCGGCGTGGTGCGGCTGCGGGGACAGGGCATCGAGGGCCTCGCCGCGCACGAGCGGGTGGCGCGCGGTCTGACGCTGGTGCCCGAAGGCAAGAACATCTTTGTCGAACTAACGGTGGACGAAAACCTGGCGCTGGTTCGACCGCCCGCCGACACGGCCGGTCGGCACAGCTTCGCCGTCGCCGATGTATTCGAGTTCTTTCCGCGCCTCGCCGAACGGCGCACGCACAAGGGTGCCGCGCTTTCCGGCGGCGAACGACAGATGCTCGCGGTAGGCCGCGCCCTGCTGGCCTGCCCGCGCGTGCTGATCCTTGACGAGCCCTCCGCCGGCCTGGCGCCGCGGTTGATCGCGGATCTGCTGTCACGGATTCGGCTGCTGGTGGACCGCGGGCTGCCTGTGCTGCTGGTCGAGCAGAACGTCAAGGCGGCGCTCAAGGTTGTCGACCATCTTTATCTGCTGGAACGCGGGCGCATTGTTGGCCAAGGCTCCGCCGCCGTCATGGCCGCCGACCACCGCATCATCGAGGCCTATCTCGGCAGCATCGCCGCCGATGGAACGCAGCCATGAACATCGCGCAGCAGATCGTCAACGGTCTCGTGCTCGGCTCGGGCTACGCGTGCATCGCGCTGGGCTGGACCATCCTGCTCGGTGTCGCGCGGCTGGTGAATTTCGCCCATGGCCAGCTGTACATGCTCGGCGCGTTCGTGACTTGGTTCGCCATCGTCAAGCTCGGCCTGCCCTACCCGCTGGCGATCCTTGTCGCGATGGGAGTGCTGGCGGCCATCGGCCTGCTGATGCAGCTCGCCATGATGCGGCTGGTGATGACGCAGAACCTCACCAGCCTGATGATCGTGACGCTGGGGCTGGGCTACGTCCTGCAGGGCGGCAGCGCGCTGATCTTCGGCGGCAACCCGCAGACGCTGCCAGGCACGCTGTCGCGCGCCAAGATCGACCTGGGCTCGCTGTGGTTCACCTGGCAGGACGTCCTCGTTCTGGTCGCGACTCTGCTGCTCTATACGGCGGTCTGGCTGTTCACCCAACGCACCCGGTTCGGCGCCATCATTCGCGCGGTCGCGGAAGACCCGAAACTGAGCGAGCTGTTCGGGATCAATGCCCGCGTGGTGTACCTGCTGGTGTTCGTCTTTGAATGCGCCGTCGTGGCGCTCGGCGCGGCGCTGGTCGCACCGCGGTCCCCGATCCTGACCAGCATGGGCTTCAACGAGGTCATCATGACGTTCGTCGTTGTCGTGCTCGGCGGCATCGGATCGATCGGCGGGGCGCTGGCCGCCGGCCTCGGGCTCGGTCTTTTCACCGCGTTCTTCGGTGCCTACGTCGCCCACACCTATACGACCGCGGCAGCCTTCGCGCTCCTCCTTGCGTTGCTGGTAATTCGCCCGGCAGGATTGGCCGCCAAATGACCGCCATCGAAACCCCGGCGCCTTCGTCGATACCAGTGCTGCGGATCGCGGGCATTGTCGGCCTGGTGGTCGTCGGATTTTTCCTGCCGCGGCTGTTCGGCGGCACGTCGGTGGCCTATTCGACACTGACCACGATCGCGATCTTTGCCGTCATGTGCTACGGCGTGGATGTCGTGCTGTCCTATCTCGGCGAAGTCAGCCTCGGCCATACGCTGTTCTGGGCGATCGGCGGATATACCGCCGCCAACCTGTCGGCCCAGTACGGACTGAACGGCTGGATCACCGCGTTGGCAACGATCGCGCTGTGCCTCGCTGCCGCGGGTTTCCTGGGCGTCGTCACGCTGCGCACCCGCGAATTCGTGTTTTCTCTGGTAACTTATGCCGCGGCCGTGGTCGCCTATGAGGTCGCGTTCAACTGGGACGCCATCGGCGGTTCTGACGGCAT
>NZ_JANXTC010000414.1:0-2577 GCF_025356345.1 Tardiphaga sp. | reverse complement strand
GGCCGCGCCGCACGTTCTTCCCTCTTGTTTTTCAATTGGTTACATGAAGTGGCGAGACTCGTTTGTCGCGCCTCGGCGGTCCGGTCGTGTGAGCAGGGATCGGACGACCACATCAGCCGAATCGCAACCAGTTAGAACCGGTAACCGCAGCCTATGAATATCTCCTTTAGGATGTATCTATGCCTCATTACATCTCTTGATATCTCACACCCTTTGTGGTACCAGAATGCCATGACTTCATCAGCGCATTACTCCGCCCGTAAAAACATGTCCCGCTCAGGCTGGGCCGTGGAAGGAATCGTGCGCTAGGAAGTCGACCAAAACGATCTCTTCATCAGGCCTCGCCGGCATCGGGCGAGGCCTTTTGTTTGGCCCCTGCCTGCCGTGCGCAACAGCAGGAGCATCCGATGTCACCGCAGAAGCCCAACCTTGCATCCCAAACCGGGAGTGAAGTCGCAGCACTTGGCCGCTCCGCCGCGTTCATGACCGACGCCGCCGATAACGTTCTCGCAGCGGCCAGCCCGGATGCCGTCCTCGCAACGCATGCCGTTCCGGAAAACACGGCTGCCGCGTCGCGTGCCACGGCGACGCGGACGATCCTGACTATTCTCAAGCGGTACTGGCGCGGGTCGCAGGAGCGGCGACAACGCCAAAGAATGCGCATCGCATTGTATCGGCTCAGCGAAAGAGAGCTGACAGATATCGGATTGACGCGTGCTGACATCGAATACATCACCGCTCACCGGAGCCTGGACAGACTGAAGAACGGCACGACGGGGCTGTGGATGCATTCGGGGACGTGATGCGCCACGAGGGCCCGCGGTCGCCGATGCCGACGCGGGCCGCCTCTCGATCATGGCCCGAAGACGACGGCGTGCATGATCCGGCCCGGCACCAGCGTGAACAGGCCGGCGATGGCCAGCGCTCCGGCAAAAATCGAACTCATGATGATGGCATGCGCCCTGACGTGATGCCGGCGCGCCATGATCACGCCGATCACCAGCATCACCGGGGTGAAGATCGACAGCAGGTGAATCGGGCTCCACTGGCGCCAGAGGCGGAAGCTGTGGCCGTGGATCCAGAACGAGCTGATCGCCACGGTCAGCAGCAGCCCCACCCAGATCCAGCCGAGCACGCGATGCGGCAGCGTCCCTTTCGGTGCCAGCAATTGCACCACGCCCAGCACGAAAGCGGCGATGGCCGCCATGGCGTGAAGCGGAACGGGCGCCACCGCGTCGAGTAATGGCTGCAGCGACATGAAGACTCCCCGACGAAAAAGATCGACTTGATGTAAATGTTATTTACATCAATCTTTCCGCTGTCAAGTTCCTTCGCGTCACCTCGTTGAACGGCGCATAAAAGCAAACACCGGCGCCAGGCGCCGGTGTTTGTTGCAATAAGCTGCGTTGGACGATCAGAACGGAATGTCGTCATCCATATCGCTGCCACGGCCGCCGCCACCGCCGGCCGGAGCCGATGCCGCGACGCGACGCGGTGGCGCGCTGGACGGGCTGCTGGCGCCAAAGTCGCCACCCATGTCGCCGCCATAGCTGTCGCCGCCACCGGCACCTGCGCCGCCGCCACCTTTGCCGTCCAGCATGGTCATCGTCGAGTTGAAGCCCTGCAGCACCACTTCGGTGGAGTATTTCTCGACACCCTGCGGGTCGGTCCATTTGCGGGTCTGCAACGCGCCCTCGATATAGACCTTGGCGCCCTTCTTCAGATATTGCTCGGCGACCTTCGCCAGACCTTCATTGAAGATGACGACGCGGTGCCATTCGGTCTTTTCCTTGCGCTCGCCGGTCGCCTTGTCACGCCAGGTGTCCGAGGTCGCAATGGTCAGATTGACGACCGGATTGCCGTTCTGCATCCGCCGCACTTCCGGGTCCTTGCCGAGATTTCCAACCAAAATCACCTTGTTGACGCTTCCCGCCATCGCCGCTCTCCACGCTTGATACTGAAACAGATGATTGGCCGTTGGCGCCGACCGATGGGCCCGCGCGCAACCGCCGCTGATTTGACCCTATACGGTCCATGCCGCGCGCGGCCCGTGATCAAAGGGTTATCCACGAGATCATGCTCTATTGTGTTCTATTTTTGTTCTTTTGAAAAGGCTATTTTGGCCTCCCTTTTTCAAAACCCACCAGACCCGAACTTGCTGCGATGGCAGGCAACAGCCGGCGAAAAAACCGCGTGTATGTTCTCGCAACACACGCAAATCTCACGTGATGTTGCAGGCTGGCAACAGCCTTGAGGGTAAAATACCTGTATGACTCAGGTATTCCAATGGGGAGATAACAATGAAAAGCTTTTTGCTTGGATCTGTCGCACTCGCCGCTTTGAGCGTCGCGACGTCCGCTTCCGCCGCCGATCTGGCTGCCCGACCATATACCAAGGCGCCACCGATCGTAGCGGCATATTATAACTGGTCCGGCTTCTACATCGGCGCCAATGGCGGTTATGGAACACAGCGTGATTGCCGCGATCGCGTCACCCCGGCCGCCGATGTCGGTTGTCACGATGCTGACGGAGCAGTTGCAGGCGGTCAGATCGGCTATCGCTGGCAATCCAGCGCCT
>NZ_JANXTC010000379.1:0-17803 GCF_025356345.1 Tardiphaga sp. | reverse complement strand
CGCTCGATCTCGGCGACCGACAAACCTGCCGCTGGTTCATCCAGCAACAGGAAGGCTGGCCGTAGGATCAGCGCGCGGGCGATCTCGACGAACCGCAATTCGCTGTGCTGGAGGCGGTCGGCGCGAACATCGGACAGTGCTTCGAGCCCAACGGCGGCAAGCGCGCTCATCGCAGCTGCCGTCAGGCGTTGTTCGTCAGCGCGGTGGCGGGGCAGCGACAGGAGGGTCTCTATGAACGTTGTCGTCCCCTGGATGGTTGCGCCGATCATAACATTGTCGATGACCGAAGCCTCTCCAACGATGCGGGGTGTCTGGAATGTCCGGGCGATGCCGCGGGCGGCCCGGGTCTCTGGAGCGCCGGGCTCAAGCGGAGGCCCGAGCGTGACGCTTCCCTTTTCAGGTTCATAATAGCCTGAGATCACGTTGAGCGTGGTGGTCTTTCCGCTGCCGTTCGGACCGATGAGGCCATGTACTTTGCCGGGTTCTATGGCAAGCGAGAGCCCGTCGATTGCGCGCACGCCACCGAAGCTCAGCACGATGTCGGTGAGCACCACCGGGATGCGTTCCTCGCCGCGGTCTAGCAGGCCCGCTAGCAGCGCAGGGCGCGGCTTGATTGCCCGGTCGAAGATCAGCGGCTTGCGGCTTTTGAAGTCGAGCAGCGCTGCGATTCCGCCCGGCATCGCAAGCACGATGACCAGCAGCAGGCCCGCGTAGAGGAAGGTCGACCACGCTGCGAGTGGTGCAGCGATCTCCGGAAGGATGGTGAGCACGATCGTACCGATCAGGGGACCAAGGATCGAGCCACGGCCGCCTATCAGCACCGCGATGAAGAACAGCAGCGACAGCTCGAAGGTGAAGGCATCCGGTGTGATGTAGGTCTGCAAGCTGGCAAACAGGCCTCCCGCCATGGCCGCTAGCGCGCCGGCCAGCATGAAGACCGCGACTAGCAGGCGGGCCTTGGAGATGCCGCTCGCTTCGGCCGCAACGTCAGCGTCGCGCACCGCGATTAGGGCGCGGCCAAACCGGCTATGCGCGATATTCGAGGTAACCCAGGTGCTGAGTGCCGCAATCCCAAGGCAAAAATAGAAGAAGCCCCAGGCACTGTCGAAAGGCGCGGGCATTTCGGGACCTGGCAATCCGATGCCGCCGCCGGTGACGCTCTGCCAAGCCAGAGCCACCTGAGTGACAATGGTGGCAAAGCCCAGCGTCGTCATCGCGAAGTAGAAGGTACGCAGCCGAAGCGCCGGCAAACCGACGATTACACCGAAGACCGCGCCGACCAGGCCTGCGACACCAAGGGCTGCAAACACCGGAAGGGGCGGCATCACATTGCCCGCGACAAGGACGCTGGTCGTATAAGCGCCAAGCGTCAGCAGCGACACATAGCCGATAGCCAACTGGCCGGCATAACCGACGATCAGGTTGAGGCCCGACACCAGCATCCAATAGATCGCTGCGCGGGTGGCTATCAGCCCCCAGTATTCGTTGCCGGTCAACGGAAGGAGCGTTGCCAGTCCAAACAAACTAATGAACGGCAGAGCGGATTGAAGGGCTGCTGAAAAACCGCCCGTTTTCACCGACGGCGCATCGTTGGCAGCGTCGCTCAGATCGGTCATCAGACCCTCCTTGCAGCATGGCCGCCGAACAGACCCTGCGGAACGATCAGCAGCACGATAATAAACAGGCTGAAGACTGCGACCGAAGAGAAGATGCCGCCGACCAGGAAGTTGGCCGCTTGCTGGAAGATGCCAAGGGCAAGGCCGCCGATGACCGCGCCGCGATTGTTGCCGAGACCGCCAAGTGCCACGGGTACGAAGCCGTAAAAGTTCAGCAATGGGCCATTGGCGAAGAAGGCGAGCAGTAATTGCCCGCCAGAAAAGCCTGCAAGGCCGCCGATTGCTCCGGCGAGCGCATAGCTGGCGATGCGGAGGTTGCGCTCCGGCAGGCCGAGCGCACGGGCGGCAAAATTGTCCTCGGCGATGGCCAGGAACGCGCGGCCCACCAGCGTCTTGCGGTAGAGCAGCTCGAGCCCGCCGATCGTGACGACGCATGCGACGACCGGAAACCAGAATTTCTCTTCCAGAAACCCGCCACTCGCGCCGAACAAGCGCGGGAAGGGCTGAGGTTCGGTGCTCCATTCAATCGCGGTAACCTGCTGGATCATCAGTGCAAGGGCGAGGGTAGAGAGCACATAGAGATGCTGATCGAGGCTTTTCAGCACCGGGCGCACGGCGACGAATTCGGTAATGACGCCAATCAGCGCACAGCACGCGACCATCGCGAAGAAGCCGAGGATCGGGGGAAATCCCAAACGCAGGATGAACAGTGAGCCGAATACCCCACCGAGCATGCCGAGTTGGCCGGCCGTGAAGCTCATGACCCGCGAGGTCGAGTACATCGTGTTGTAGGCGATCCCGATAAGAGCGTAGATCGCTCCAACCGCGAGGCTTGAGGCCAGGATCGATGCCAGCATAAATGAACTCTTTCGGAAATTGAGGCAGCACGCAGGATCCGGGCCGCCCGAGGGCAGCCCGGCTGTTCTTGTGCATCACGATTAACCGGAATAGCCCGGTGCTAGCGCGAATGTGCCGTTCTTGGCCGAGCTCGCAGCCGACATGACTACGTCAGCGACGGGATAGCCGTTGTGTTGGGTCGGGCTATAGGCGTAGTTGCCGAAATAGCCTTCGTACTTCGTCAGCCCGTTCCAGTACCCGATGATGGCCTCGCTGGAGGACGAGCCGGTCACCTCGACTGCCTTGGCAACGAGATCGATTGCGTCGATGCCGCAGGCCACCCACCAGAGCAGGGTATCCTGAAGGTTGACCTTGCCGGCCAGCCGTTCGACCAGAGCCTGGTTCTTGGCGGGCAGCTTGCCGTCTGCGCCGTAGCTGCAACTGCGATAGCCGACCGCGTAGACCTTCTCCCAATTGGCAGGCTTTTCGACGAGGCTGCCGATTTCGCCGGACGACAGCGAGGGGTGGCCCACGAAGGGGATATCCCAGCCCATTGCGGCGCGCGTGTTCATCATGCGAGCTTCCATGCCGGTCGAGACGCTCCAGACCACGATGGCCTCGGCGCCAGCATTGCGTGCGCGCAGCATGTCGGGCGTCATATCGGGCTGGGTTGCATCGATATTGGCCTGGTAGACCACATCGGCGCCGTCCTTCTTGAACCCCGCGACCGACGCGTTCACCGCGCTGACGCCATAACCGGTCGTGTCGCCGATGACGGCGATCTTCTTTAGCTTGAGGATCGCGAGGCAGTAATTGCGCACGGCGTTGTCCCACTGGGCGTTGGACGGCGAGATGCGGAAAGCGTTGGGGAAACGGCGTTCGTCGATGAGCGTATCGACCACGCACGGGTGGATGTTCGGCATCTTGGCCCGCGCCATGATAGGGGTGACCGCCAGCGACTCGCCGGAATTGGTCGGGCCCCAGATCGCGTGGACCTTGGCTTGGCTAATCAGCTCTTGTGTCGCGTTGACCGCCTTGGTCGGGTCGCCCTGGGTGTCGCGGGTGATGATCTCGATCTTGCGGCCCTTGACGCCACCTGCGGCATTGATTGCTTCGGCGGCGTAGATGACGCCACGGTTGAAACCGATGCCGGGCGCCGAGCTTGGTCCGGTGAGCGCGGCCAGCCAGCCGATACGGATCGGCTCTGCCTGTGCAATCGCCGGACGGGCAAACCCGAGCGCCGATACGCTGATGGCTCCCGCCGAGCCGAATGTGAAGTGACGTCGATTGATGCCCAT
Organism: Tardiphaga sp.; assembly: GCF_025356345.1. Lineage (GTDB taxonomy): Bacteria > Pseudomonadota > Alphaproteobacteria > Rhizobiales > Xanthobacteraceae > Tardiphaga. The sequence continues at coordinate 14,052 of NZ_JANXTC010000379.1, read as the reverse complement.
GTGATCCTCCCGATCGTGATTGTGCCGCCCGTCTCTGCGGGCTTGCCGGGCTTTCAGCCCTTGAGGTGGCGGATGTAGTCTCTGTTGAAGGTGAAACCCCAGCCTGGCCGCTCTGGAACCACAGCGGAACCGTTCTCGAAGCTTAATTCCTCGTTATAGAGCGGTGAGAACCAGGGCATGTATTCGAGGAAAATCGCGTTGGAGAGCGCGCCCAGCACCTGGATGCTCGTCTCGGGGAAAAGATGGCTCGACACCGCGACATCGTGGGCTTCGGCCATGCGGCTCACGCGCATGAATTCGCTGACGCCGCCGGCCCGCTGCAAGTCGGGCATCAGAATGTCAGCCGAGCGCAGTTCCAGCATACGGCGGAAACCATAGCGGGAATATTCGGTCTCGCCTGATGCTATCGGGGTGTCGAGAGCAGCGGCAACGCGTGCGAGTCCTTCGAGATCCCAGGCCGGAAGCGGTTCCTCGAACCAGGTGAGGTCGAACTCTTCCAACATTCGTCCGAGCCGGATCGCCTTATGCTCGCTTAGCCCCTGATTGGCATCCGCCATCAGCCTGATCTTCGGCCCAATGGCCTCGCGCACGGCTTTGACCCGGGCGATGTCGTCGCGTGGGTCTGCATGGCCGAGACGCATCTTCATGGCGGTAAAGCCTTCCGCGATGAAGCGCGCTGCTTCCTCTTGCAATTCGCTGATCGACAGCGACAGCCAAAGTCCGCCGGAATGATATGCCGGTACGCGATCCTGGGCGCCGCCCAGCATGCGGTAAAGCGGCAGCCCGGCGGCCTTCCCGGCGAGGTCCCACAGGGCGCCGTCAAGCGCCGAGATGCCCATGACCGTCACACCCTTGTGGCCCAGGAAGTTGATGTCCTTCCAGGCGCGCGCGTTAAAGCCGGCGATATGGCCCGCATCCTGCCCGATGATCAGGTCTGCCAGTTCCTCAACCATGGCGCGCAGCACCCGGGTGCGACGGTTGTTCAGCGTGAACACGAGGTTCTCGCCGGTCAAGCCCTGGTCAGTGTGGATGGTAACGAGCACCATGCCGAAATCGCGGAGTTCGCCGAGTGCACTGCCAATCGGTTTGGTCAATGTCAGCGTGACGTTTTCGGTCTCTACCTTGGTGACTTTCATCACCGGTGCTGTCCGTCAATGCGAGTGATCTCACCGACACGATAGCGGGCCAGGACTTCCGGATCCGGGTCAGCGCCAAGACCGGGGCCATCAGGCACCGCAAACATGCCGTTCGCGCCCTTGACCCAGGGGTCGAAGGGGTTTGCCTCCATGTCCAGCCAGAGCACCTCGACCATAGGCCTTTCCATGCGAGCCTGGATGATATGCAACGTCGCGATGAAGCCTGGCCCGAAATAGGGGCTATGGGGGCAGACCTCGATGCCATGCGCATCGCAGAGGTCGAACACTTTCAGCATTTCGGCGATGCCGCCGATCTTGGTGACGCTTGGCTGCGCAATGTCGATGGCGCCGGCGTCGATCAACGTCTTAAAGCCAAACAGGCCGGCGACATTCTCGCCGGCCGAGATCGGAATGCCACAGGCGCGGACGCTCGCCAGCCCCTCGACATCCTCGGGTGGCCACACCGGTTCTTCAAGCCACATCAGCCGATCACCGGCGAGCGAGGCCGCCATTTCGCGGGCCACCGGAGGCGACCAGGCACAATTGACGTCCATCATGACCGGCACATCGCCAGCCACCGCCTGTGACGCGAGCACGGCGGACCGGGTCAGTTCATGCAGCTTGATGAATCGATAACCTCTGGCGCAGGCCGCTGCGGTGTTCTTCGCCGCGATGGCGTCGTCATTATAGGCAAGCAGGCTCGCATAACCGGGGATGGGGCCGCGATCGCGGCCGCCGAGCAGCCGATAAAGGGGTTGATTGGCCCGTTTCCCGGCAAGGTCCCACAATGCGATCTCGATGCCGGAATAGCCGTAGACGAACGAGCCATTGCGGCCGAGCAGGTGCAGGTTGTGAAGGATGGTGCGCGACAGGCCCTGAATATCGCCCGCATCGCGGCCGATCATCAGAGGCCCAACAATGCTGTCGATGGCCGCCTTGGTGGCGGGAATAGCGGCATGGCCAAATGCCTCGCCCCATCCGACGAGACCGTCTTCGGTTTCGACCTTGACCAGCAGGATTTCCAAATGGTCCCAAGGCCGACCGGCAAATGCTGGCTTCGGGCCGCCCATGTCGAAGGGCAGGGCCACGACGCTGGTTTCGACAGCGGTGATCTTCATGTCAGTTCCGGCATTTCCTCAGGCGCATGCCTCTTGTCACGGGCAGCGTCCATGGAACTAAGCTAGGCTTCTATTGGAATAAGCTCAATTGCGTCTGGCTTAATTCTGCATAAGACTGACTTATGTCCTTGAGCATTCGTCAATTGCAGATAATCCACACCGTCGCGTCGTTTGGGTCTGTCACTTCCGCAGCGCAAGCGCTTGGAATCTCCCAACCGGCGGTCAGTATGATGCTGCGCGAATGTTCGCGTGAGGCAGGCTTTCCGATGTTCTTACGCAAGCAGGGGCGCCTGCAGCCGACAGCCGAAACGCGCGTCCTGCTGATCGATCTCGAGCGGGTCTTTGACGGTATCGAACGCATCGGACGCCTGATCGAGGACATGAGCGACACCCATGTCGGCTCGATCCAGATTGCTGCGACCGCAACGCTTGCCAACAATATCCTGCCGGCGGCAATTGCCGAGTTCCAGAAGTCGCGCCCGCGAATCCAGATCAGCGTGAAAACCACCGATGTCCCGAGCGTCATCCAGAGCGTCGTGCGCGAAGAGGTGGATCTGGGGCTGGCGCTATCGCCGCTGGCGCAGCACGACGCACGGGCAATAGAACTGTGCACAGCGGATCTTGTCGCTGTGGTCTGCCCCACCCATCCGCTGGCTGGCCTTGCCATGGTCGAAGCTGGCGATCTCACGCCTTATCCGCTGATCTCGTTCAGCCGGAGCCAGCCGCTCGGCGCATTGGTTGAGCAGGCGTTCCGACAGGCAGGGACGCCGCGCCGGGTAGCGATCGAGGTCAACCAGTCTTCAGTTGCCTGCGCCCTGGCACGGGCAGGGGCAGGGGTCGCGGTCATCGACCCGTTTTGGCTGATCGAAGCGCGTGAAAACGGCGTCGTCTGCCTGAAATTCGCACCGGGTACTGCGGTGACCGCGCAGGTTCTCGTTTCGCGCGGCGCGCCGCTGTCTCGTCCGGCGCGGTTGTTCCTGGCGACCATGCGCCGTACGATCAAGTCCCTTCAGGTCCAGGGATTGCTCTAGCTTGGATGCGTTGAAAGTCGACGTCACTGGCGGAATGGAGCCGGTGCAATAAGCCGTCGGCGCCGCCCATCCGCTCGATTGCTTCACGCCGTTTGAAAACGCAACGCACTTCATGAATTCTGAATCGCTAATATTAAACCTTGAATCGCTTGGGTTGATTTCTGCAACGCAGGTATCGTGTTTTGAACCAAATGTTTCGAAGCGTGAAGTCTGGTTTGCGCTTGCCTTGCGATGCCGAACCCGCAGAAGCGCGAACTTCCAGATCTTCCGGAAAGATTATGGCTCAGATAATTAGTTATCTTTTTGATGTCAGACGCTTCTGTTTGAGACGCGTGACACGGCTCCGTGCCGTGAAGAGCTGAAAAGCGGCTTGACGACACGGCTGCAACTGCAATTCCCGTACTTGAAGCTGCGGCCAGCCAGGTTCGATCGATTGAAATCACAAAGGCCGTGTACTTGTGCTCGTCGACATTCCGGTTTTTCAAAGCTATGAAAGTTTCCTGCTGACGATGCGGTGGCCTTTTGTCAGGAGATCAGCTCGCTCATCATCGTGGTCTTCAGCATTTCCGTGAGCACGCTGGCGATGGCGCTGCTGCCACGCTGGTGGCCGATGAGGATAAGGGTTTGTGCGTCGTGCGACAGCTCGCGCACCGGAACATAGACCAGCCGCCCGGCGCGCCGTTCGAATTCGATGTCAAAGGGCGTCAGAAAGGTGATTCCATTGTCGAGGATCGCGGCATGCCGCATGATCTCGATGGCGTTGGTCTCGATCACCGGCTGTGGGTCGAGGGACAGCTTGGCGAAGGCGCTATCGAGATAGGGCCGGATGGCGCTGCTGCGATCGGCGATCACGAGCGGGTAATCGATGCAGTCGCTGAGCCGGATGCTGGCTCGCTTCGCCAGCGGATGATCTGGCGCCATCACCGCGCCGAGATGACCGTTGGCGCGGGCCAGAACTTTCAGATTGTTGTCCTTGGCGAAATCAAAACCGATGCCAAGATCGGCTTCCCCGCTGGCGACGGCGGTCTGGATCGCTTCGCCGGTGGCGAGCAGGGTTAGCACCAATTTGACGCGCGGGTTAGCGGTGCGGAACTGCTTCACCGTACCGGGCACCAGATTCGACGCCAGCCCGCTCATCATCGCCAGCGTGATCTCGCCGCGACGAAGCCCTTTCAACTCCTCGATCTTGGCCTGCGCCCGGCTCAGTTCCTTCAAGGTCTGGCGGATATGTCCGATCAGAATTTCTCCCGCCGCCGTGAGGATCAGCTTGCGCGGCAGGCGCTGGAAGATCGGCGTGCCGAGCTGGGTTTCCAGCGCCAGGATCTGCCTGCTGATCGCCGATGCGGCGACGTTCAGGTGGCTGGCGGCCTGGCGGATCGATCCCGTACGAGCGACCTCATCGACGTAAGTCAGCAGCCTGGAATGCAACATGGTCTGGGGATGCCCGGAAAATGAGTGCCGTCACGGACGATGGATTCATGTTGCCCAAAAGGCAACACGGGCGGCGAATCAAAGCGCTTTGACATGGGCGTTTGTCATGTCCCAATCGCGAACAGCAAGGGAGCCCGCATGAGCCAGCCAGTATGGTCTTGAAATCGCACTGGTGGTGGGACCTGACCACGGCCGACTTCGCCGCGCTGGATGCCGAGCGCATCGTCGCGATCCTGCCGGTCGGCGCGATCGAGCAGCACGGTCCACACCTGCCGGTCAGGGTCGATGCCGCGATCAATGCCGGCATTCTGGAGCGCGCTGTGGCGCTGATGCCGGCCGATTGCCCGGCGCTGGTGCTGCCGATGTTGCCGGTTGGTAAATCCAACGAGCATCTGGCGTTTCCCGGAACGCTGACGCTGTCGCACGAAACCCTTGCCCGGGTCTGGACCGAGATCGGGGAAAGCGTGTACCGCGCCGGCATCCGCAAGATCCTGTTGTTCAATTCGCATGGCGGCCAGCCGCAGATCTGCGACATCGTCTGCCGCGAGTTGCGGGTCAGGTTCGGCATGCTGGCCGTGACGGGGATGTGGTCGCAGATGATGGATATGGCGGCGATCTACCCGGTCGAGGAAATTCGCCACGGCATTCATGGCGGTCAGGCCGAGACCAGCGTCATGCTGCATCTTCATCCCGAACTGGTCGAGATGGACCGGGCTGAAAACTTCGTGCCGCTCTCGGTTGCCGTTTACGAGGAAAACGAAGTGCTGCGTCCGCATGGCCCCGCGGGCTTCGGCTGGGCTGCGCAGGATCTCCACCCCAAGGGGGCCTGCGGCGACGCCAGCCGGGCGACCGCCGAGTTGGGCGCGCTGACGGTGGAGCGCGCCGCCGAACGGCTCTTACGGCTGATCGACGAAATCAGCCGCTATCCGCTGACTCGCCTTGCTACCGACACCGCCTATAGCAAGGCCTAACCAGGGAAATTCGTGATGGCTTTCAGCGTTGCCGATATCTCGCAGGCCAAGGCGTTCCGGATTGCGCCGGGGGATACCAATTACTTCGTCATGCTGTTCGACAAGGACACCGACAGCATCGACAACATTTTTGTCATCGAGATCTTCAAGGCGGGCGGTGCCACCCCGCCGAACGAGCACGCCGCGGCTCATGAATTTTTTCATGTGCTGCATGGCGTGGGGGTCGCCCGTTGCGACGGCAAGACGCTGCCGATCAAGAAGGGCGATTCACTGCTGCTGCATCCCGGCTCCGAACATGTGATCGAGAACACCGGTGCCGACAAGCTGTACACGCTGACGGTGATGACACCCAACGAAGGTTTTGCCGAGTTGATCCGCGGCGGCGAACGCGTCGAGCTCGATGCCGACGACATCCGCGTGCTGCGGGGCGGATAGCCGATGACCGACATGCTCGCCTGCGAGACGCCGGACCCGGTCTTGATCCCGCTCGGATCGAGCGCGCGCAACAGCTGGTCGGTCTCATCGTCACACGCCAATCTGGTTCGCTCATCAGTGCCGCCGCGTGCGGCAAGCGTGCAGGCCCAGGATAAGATTGTCACGATTGATCTCGCGCGCACCGCGATCATCGTCGTCGACATGCAGAATGATTTCTGCCACCCGCGGGGCTGGCTGGGGCATATCGGTGTCGACGTCACCCCTCTGCGCCTGCCTATCCCGTCGCTGCGGCGGATACTACCGGCGCTCCGCGCGGTCGACGTACCGGTGGTGTGGTTGAACTGGGGTAATCGTCCCGACCTGCTCAATCTCAGCCCCGCCTTGCTGCATGTCTACAAGCCAACCGGCGAAGGCGTCGGCCTCGGCGATCCACTGCCGGGCTCCGGCGCCAGGGTGCTGGAGCGAGAAAGCTGGTCGGCAGCGATCGTTGACGAACTTTCTCCGGAACCGTCTGACATCCTTGTGTCCAAATACAGGATGTCCGGTTTCCAGGACACCGAGCTCGACAGCATCCTGCGCAATCTTGGTATCACTACGCTGTTGTTCGCTGGCGTCAATGCCGATCAATGCGTGCTTTGCACGCTGCAGGATGCCAACTTCCGCGGCTATGACTGCTTGCTGGTCAGCGACTGCACGGCGACGACTTCGCCTGACTATTGCATGGAGGCAACGCTGTACAATGTGCAGCAGTGTTTCGGCTTCGTGACGCAGTCCTCCGCTGTGCTGGCGGCGGTCGAGGGCAACAAGCCATATGAACTCGGGGGGACACGATGACCGAACTCGCGCCGCATGCGCTCGAGGCGCTGATTGTTGACTGGGGCGATGTGCCGACGGTCACCGACATCAAGGTGGTGCGGCGGCGGTCGCGCGATTTCTTCTGGTACAGCCCGATCCTCAACGAGCAGCTTAGCGGCAAGTCGGCCGAGGTTTTGGTGATACCCCGGGACGAGGTGGACGTGGTCAGGGTGGCCGCGGCCTGCGCTCGCCATCGCGTGCCGCTGACGGTGCGCGCCGGTGGTACAGGCAATTACGGACAGGCCGTTCCATTGGCGGGCGGCGTGCTGCTCGACATCACCGAACTCTCGGCGATCGAATGGGTCAAACCCGGTGTAATTCGGGTCGGCGTCGGCGCTAAAATGAATGCTATCGATGCCGAGTTGCAAGCCAGCGGCTGGGAATTGCGGATGCACCCCTCCACCAAGCGCACCGCGACCATCGGCGGTTTCGTCGCCGGTGGCTCCGGCGGCATCGGCTCGGTCAATTACGGCGGGCTGCGCGAGCCTGGCAATATCCTGGCGGCGCGCGTCGTGACCATGGAGGAAACGCCGCGCATCATCGAACTGCGCGGCGACGCGGCGCAGAAGGTCAATCGCGCCTATGGCACCACCGGGATCATCACCGCGCTGGAGATGCCGCTGGCGCCGGCCTGGCGTTGGATCGATGTGGTTGTGGTGTTCGACAGTTTCATGGAAGCGGTAGAGTTCGGTTACGAGGTGGCGCTCGCCGATGGCATCGTCAAGAAGCTGCTGTCGCCGGTGACCTGGCCGCTGCCGTCTTATTTCGGCGCGTTGAAGACGTATTGCCCGGACGGCAAGAGCATCCTGATTGCAATGATCGCCGAACCTTCGCTGGAAAGCTTCAAGAACCTGCTCGGCAGCCGTGGCGAGATCACGCTGGAGACGGCGACGGACGACAGTCCAGGCCAGGTACCACTTTACGAATACACCTGGAATCATACGACGCTTCAGGTGTTGAAGGCCGATCGCAGCGTGACCTATCTGCAGTGCCTCTATCCGCACGACCGTCTGTTACAGAAGGTTGACGACATGCGCCAGATGTTTCCCGACGAGGTGCTGCAGCATCTCGAATTCATCCGGTTCAACGGTCATGTGACCTGCAGCGGCTTGCCGGTCGTGCGCTTCACGGACGCCGCGCGGCTCAATGAGATCATCCGGCGGCATGAGGAAAGCGAGGTCTCTATCGCTAATCCCCATGTCTATACAGTGGAGGATGGCAGCCGCTACAAGCGTGTTGATGCGGATCAGCTCGGCTTCAAGCATGAGATAGACCCTTACGGCCTGCTCAACCCCGGCAAGATGCGCAGCTTCGTGGGACGGAGCCGCTGAATGCGCGTGCTCTATGTCTACTGCCATCCGCTGGAAGGCAGTTTTCACGCCGCGATCCGCCACGAGGCGCTGGGCGGATTGCGGCAGGCGGGCCACGCGGTCGATCTGCTCGATCTCTACGCAGAGGGTTTCGATCCCGTGCTCAGTGCCGGGCAGCGGCGCGACTATCATGATCCCGCGAAAAATCGCGCTAACAATCAGGCCCATGTCGACCGCTTGATGGCGGCTGAGGCTCTGATTGTGCAGTTTCCGACCTGGTCGTTCGGACCACCGGCGATGCTGAAGGGATGGTTTGACCATCTGTTCGGGCCGGGGATCGCCATGGATTTGTCCGATCCCGGTCACGCCAAACCGTTACTGACTCATATCAGGCATATTCGTGGTATTGCCAGCTATGGCCGCCCGCGCTGGCAGGCGATCGGCATGGCGGACCCGCCGCGCAAGATCATCAAGCGCTATCTGCCATGGTTCACCGGATGGCGAGCCAAAGTGCGCTATCATGCGATCTATCACATGAACACCGCGACACTTGACCGGCGCTGCCGGTTCATCACCACCGTGCGGCGGGAAATGGCGCGGCTTTGATACTTTCCCGCAATCAAGCGAGGCAGGCAGGATTTTCCGTCACCCCTTCGCCGCGGCAATTGCTTGGAGTCGGTCTGTGGAAAGATCGATGGGTTTGCTTCGGCTCAAGCAAAGGTCGAGCGAACCGGGCGCGTCTCGCAGCTTGCCAAGCCGAGGTTGTTGCCTTGAAGGCAACGGATGCCCCGAATCTAAATGCTTCCGACGAACGGCGACGTTGTGCATCCTGGGCACAAGGCTTGCAAAGAAACTGCTCAGGTATCGTCAAACGACCGCACATCCACCTCGCTCTACGAAGCTGGCGCTGCGCCGGCCGGAAAACGGGATCGCATCCATGATGATGACATTGTTGCCACGACTGACTGCCCTCACGATAGTCGCCACTGCCGCGCTTTTCGGCTCGTTTGCGCCAAGCTGTGCAGCCGACAAGGTCACTATTCTTACCAGCTGGTTTGCCCAGGCGGAGCATGGCGGCTTCTATCAGGCCAAGGCGACCGGGCTTTACGAGAAAGCCGGCCTCGACGTCACCGTCCGGATGGGAGGACCGCAGGTCAATGGCTCGCAACTGCTGTTGGCGGGCGATACCGATTTCATGATGGGCTACGATATCCAGGTGCTGAAAGGGCGGGAACAAAATCTTCCATTTGTCACCGTGGCCTCCTCTTTCCAGTTCGATCTGCAGGGCATCATGGCGCATGACAATGTCGCCGATCTCGGCAGCCTGAGAGGCAAGCCGGTCCTGATTGCCGGCTCATCGCGGCTGACGTTTTGGCCCTGGCTACGTACTAAATATGGCTTCACTGACGACCAGATCCGGCCCTACACGTTCAACCTTCAGCCGTTCTTTGCCGACAAGGACGTGTCGCAGCAGGCCTATCTGTCGTCGGAGCCGTTCCAGGCGCAGCAGCAGAATGAGAAAGTGAAGTTCTTTCTGCTCGCCGATGGTGGCTATCCGCCCTATGGCTCGACCATTGTCACCACCGAGAAGATGATCGCCGAGAAGCCCGACGTGGTGGCGCGTTTCGTCAAGGCCTCGCTGGAAGGCTGGCGGGACTACGTCAGGAATCCGGCGCCGGGCAATGCGCTGATCAAGATCGACAATCCGAAAATGACCGACGCGCAGATCTCCTTTGCGCTCGAAAGACTAGCCGAAACCAAGGCGCTGATCGGCGGAGACGCCGCGACCCAGGGCATCGGCGTGATTACGACCGATCGCTACAAGAAGATCTATGACTTCCTCGTCGCGGCCGAACTGCTCGACCCGAAGACCGACTGGACCAAGGCCGTCAACACCAGTTTCGTCAAGGACCTCAGGATCGGCGTTCAATAGGAGCTGCCATGATCGCCCTTTCGCGCAGCGAGCCGGTCGATGACAGCGACAAGCATCCGACCTTGGTGGCGCAGGACAGGCCGCCCGCCGTCGAGGTGCTGTCGGCGGACAAGGTGTTCGCCAACGGCGCGCGCGGTCTGTCGCCGATTGACCTGACGATCGCCGATGGCGAGTTCCTGACGCTGATCGGACCGTCTGGCTGCGGCAAGAGCACGCTGTTGAAGCTGATTGCCAATCTGATCGAGCCGTCGGACGGCAGACTATTGTGGTGGCGCGGCGATTTCAGTCGCGTCGGGCAGGCCGGCCGGCGCTTTGCGTTCGTATTCCAGGAGCCGACGCTGATGCCTTGGGCGCGGGTGGACGCCAATGTAAGGCTGCCGCTCGAACTCGCCAATACGACGAAGGCGAAGGCGGCCGAGGCCGTCACCGAGGCGATCGATCGCGTCGGGCTGTCGGCCTTTGCCAGCCATTACCCCCGACAATTATCGGGCGGCATGAAGATGCGGGTATCGATCGCCCGCGCGCTCGCCACCCATCCCAACCTGTTGCTGATGGATGAGCCGTTCGGCGCGCTCGACGAGTTCACCCGCAACAGGCTGGACAGCGATCTGGTACGGCTATGGTGGGAACGCAAGCTGACGACGGTGTTTGTCACCCATTCGATTTATGAGGCGGTTTTCTTGTCGACCCGGATCGTGGTCATGGCGTCCAACCCGGGCCGGATTTTCCGCGCCATGACGATCGACGAACCGCAACCGCGCGACGAAAGTTTTCGCGACAGCCCACGCTTTGCCGCCTATTGCCGCGAATTGTCCAGCTGGCTCGCCGAAGCCTCCTTGCCGGGAGCCGTCACATGAAGCCGCTGCTGCAGTCAGAAGCTTTCGTCCAGATCGCTGCGCCGTTGGCGGTGGGCATCGTACTTGTCGGCCTGTGGGAGGGCGGGTGTCGTTTCGCCGCGGTGCCCGTCTATCTGTTTCCGAAGCCCAGCGACATCGCTCTCAGTCTCTGGCAGCACTGGCCGTCGCTGCTGCGCGCGCTCGGGGTCACGGTGCGCGTCACCTTGCAGGCCTTCGCCGCGGCGGTCGTGCTGGGCACGCTGATCGCGTTCATGTTCGTGCAGAACCGGGCGATCGAGGTCAGCCTGTTTCCCTACGCGGTGCTGCTACAGGTCACGCCGGTCGTGGCGATCGCGCCGCTGATCATCATTCTCGTGAAGAATACCCAGCTCTCGCTGACCATCTGCGCCACGTTGGTGGCGCTGTTCCCAATCATTGCCAACACGACTCTGGGTTTGCGCAGCGTCGATCCGGGGCTTGCCAATTATTTCAGGATGAACCGGGCCGGGCGTTTCAAGACTCTGGTCAAATTGAAAATCCCGGGCGCGCTGCCGTATTTTTTCGGCGGGCTGCGGATTTCGAGCGGCCTGGCGCTGATCGGCGCCGTGGTCGCGGAATTCGTCGCCGGCACGGGCGGTCGCGCGTCGGGCCTCGCTTACGAGATTCTGGATGCTGGCTTCACGCTCGATATTCCGCGCATGTTCGCAGCCCTCGTCCTGATTACTCTGACGGGCGTCGCCCTGTTCGCGGCGATGAGCGCGCTGTCGAAGCTGGCGCTCTCGAATTGGCATGAGAGCGAGATGGGGGTCGAGCGTTGACATCATTGCTGATCGAGAACGCCGTCGGCATCTTCACCGGCCATGCGGGGGCCGCGATGCGGACCAGCGGGTCGATCCGGATTCGCGACGGCGTCATTGCCGCGATCGGGGACATGCCGCCGGAGGAGGGCGAACGCCGGCTCGACGTCAGTGGTTGTGTGATCTATCCCGGCCTGATTTCGACCCATCATCATCTGTTCCAGAGCGTGATGAAGGGCGTCCGCGCCGGAATCAATCTGCCGCTGGCCGGATGGCTGCGCGAGGTCCCGCATTGCTATTGGGCGAAGATCGACGAAGAAGCGCTCGCCGTGGCCGCGCGTATCGGCCTCACCGAAATGTTGTTGTCGGGCACCACCACGATCGCCGACCACCATTACCTGTTCAGCGACACCTTCCGTTTCGACCCGGCGCAGGTGATTTTCGACGTTGCCCGCGAACTGGGAATCCGGCTGGTGTTCTGCCGCGGTGGCGCCACCAGGGCCCGCCATTTCGACACCGCCGGATTCGTGCCGGTGCCGACCGAATCGCTCGACCACATGCTGAAATCGGTCGAGTCCTGCGCGCAACGGTTTCACGATTCCTCGCCCGGCAGCCTGTGCCAGGTGGTGCTGGCACCGACCACGCCGACCTGGTCGCTGGACCCGGGCGAGTTGAAGGAAGTGATCGCCGCCTCGCGCCGCATGAAGCTCCGGCTTCACAGCCATCTGTCCGAAAGTACCGACTATGTGGATTTCTGCCTGTCGGTGCACGGCAAGCGCCCGGTGCACTGGCTGGCGGATCACGACTGGCTCGGCCCGGATATCTGGTACGCGCATCTGGTACATCTGGACGCCGACGAGGTCAGGATACTGGCCGAAACCGGTACCGGCATGGCGCATTGTCCACAGTCGAATTGCCGGCTCGGCTCCGGCGTCGCCCCGGCGGACGCGATGGCCCGATTGGGCGGCGCGGTGTCGCTCGGTGTCGACGGCGCGGCGTCGAACGAAGCCGCCGACATGATCAGCGAGATGCACAGTTGCTGGCACACCCACCGCGCGGTCAAAGGCGCCGACGCGGTCACCGCGGAAGACGTCGTGCACTGGGCCACGGCGGGCGGCGCCCGGGTGCTCGGCCTGCCGCAAACCGGTACGCTGGCGCCGGGCCAGCAGGCTGATATCGCGATCTTCGATCTCGATCAGCCCCGACATTTCGGCATGCATGATCCGTTGATTTCGCCGGTGACATGCGGTGGCGCTGCCAGCGTGCGCGCATTGCTGGTTGGCGGTCGGATCGTGGTCGACCGCGGTACGATTCCCGGCTTCGACATTGCCAAGCTTCGATCCGATGCGGCGCATGTGATCGCCCGAATGACAGCCTGACCCAGGGAGACCTCCATGCTCAACACCCAACAGCCCGTTCTGCGCCGCTTCTGGTACGCCATCATGCCACTCGAGATGCTCCGGGATGGCCCGAAGCCGTTTACCCTGCTCGGCGAGCCGATCGTGCTGTTTCTTGACGGCAAGGGCGAACCGGCGGCGCTCGAGGACCGCTGCTGCCATCGCACCGCCAAGCTGTCGAAAGGCTGGTGCAAGGACGGCAATATCGTCTGCGGCTATCACGGCTGGGAATATGACCGCGACGGCAAGCTGGTGATGATTCCACAATTTCCGTTCGAGCAACCGATCCCTGACGCGAAGGCACGCTCGTTCCGCTCACAGACTCGCTACGGTTATGTCTGGGTAGCGCTCGACGAACCACTCAGCGACATTCCCGAGATCCCGGAGGCTATCGACCCGGGCTATCGTCTGATTCATCAATTCTACGACAAGTGGAATACGTCCGCGCTGCGGCTGATGGAGAACTCCTTCGACAACGCCCATTTCGCCTTTGTCCACAAGGGCACGTTCGGCGACATCAACCAGCCCAAACCCGAGAAGTATGAGATCACCGAGACCGATTACGGATTCGAGGCTGAGACCATCGTCACCGTCAGAAACCCGCCAAACGCGATCCGGATCACCGGGAGCAGCGATCCAACGACCAAACGCATCATGCACAATAAGTGGTATATGCCGTTCTGCCGCCGGCTCGACATGACCTATCCGTCGGGGATCCAGCACATCATCTTTAATTGCGCGACGCCCATCTCCGACAGCCAGATCCAGGTCGTGCAGCTGCTGTTTCGTAACGACACCGAAG
>NZ_JANXTC010000325.1:0-3694 GCF_025356345.1 Tardiphaga sp. | reverse complement strand
GCTTGCTGTCCGACAAGGTCGCCAACCTCGTCGCGGACGGCGTCGATGTCGCCATCCGCCATGTCGTCTGCGCCAGCCTGGCCTGTCTGGCGCGGCACGGCACGCCGTCGAGGCCGTCCGATCTCGACGCCCATCCAGCCGCGCAGCCGCGCGCCGCTCGGATCGTTGAAGGCCATGCCGGTCTCGTGCGCCCGTCGCCCCGGCGCCTGGCCGGCGATCAGGCCGCGCTACGCAATGCGACCACCGGAAAATCGATCGCGGTGCCGGCGACCTCGTTGACGTAATTGGTCAGGGTGTTGAGCGCGACGTGGAGCACGATCTCCACGATCTGCGCGTCGTCATAGCCGGCAACCTTGACGGCTGCGAGTTCGGCGTCGCTGACATGGCCGCGCGCGACGACCACTTGGGCGGCGAAGCGCACCGCGGCATCGGCCTTGGGGTCGTTGGAGGCGCCGGAGCGGTTGGCGGTCAGCTCGGCATCGTCGAGCTTGGCGATGTTCTTGCCGATGTAAGTATGCGCCGACAGGCAGTAGCCGCAGCCATTGATCTCGGCGACCGCGACGGCGATGCGCTCGCGGGTCCTGGCGTCGAGCCGGCCCTTGGCCAGCGCGCCGTTGAGGCCGAGATAGCCTTCCAGCGCGGCCGGGCTGTTGGCGACGACGCGGAATAAATTGGGCACCGAGCCCATCTGCTGCTTGACCGCTTCGAGCAGCGGCCGTGCGGCTTCGGGGGCGGCGTCGATGGTGGCAAAGGTCGGGATGCGGGACATGGCGAAATCCTTCGGGTCTGTGGCAATGATCGGTCGCTGCCGATGTCCGCAACCTCGGCGCTTTCGGCGGCTTGCGATATCCGGTATGATTGGGAAGGACTATTCCGCTTTCCGGGAGAATGCCGATGGATCGGCTCGAAGCGATGGCGGCCTTTGTCGCCGTGGTCGAGGCTGGCGGCTTCTCCGCGGCGGCGCGGCGGCTCGGCGCGCCGCTGACCTCGGTGAGCCGCAGGGTCGCCGACCTCGAGGATCATCTGAAGGTCCGGCTGCTGACCCGCACCACCCGCAAGGTGACGTTGACCGACACCGGCCAGGTGTATTTCCAGCGCTGCCGCCGGCTGCTGGACGAGCTTGGCGAATCCGAGCGGCTGGCGTCCGGCGAATATCAGGCGCCGCGCGGCGGCCTCACGGTCAGCGCGCCGCTGGCGCTCGGCCGGTTGCATCTGGCGCCGATCGTCGCCGAATTCCTCGCGGCCTATCCGGACATCGACATTGAGCTGCTGCTGTCCGACAAGGTCGCCAACCTCGTCGCCGACGGCGTCGATGTCGCCATCCGCGTCGGACAATTGCCGGACAGCAGCCTGAAGGCGCTGCGGGTCGGCGGCATCCGCCATGTCGTCTGCGCCAGCCCGGCCTATCTGGCGCGGCACGGCACGCCGTTGAGGCCGTCCGATCTCGGCGCGCATCAATGCGTGACCTTCACCGGGCTGGAAGGCGCCAAGGAGTGGACGTTCCGCGGCGGCCGTAAGGTCGAGCGGCTGGCGGTCCGCTCGCGGCTGGCGGTCAACACCGCTGAGGCCGCCGCCGACGCCAGCTGTGCCGGCACCGGCATCACGCGACTGCTGTGCTACCAGGTCTCCAGCGCGGTGCTGGACGGCCGGCTACAACTGCTGCTGCGCAAATTCGAGCCGGCGCCGCTGCCGGTCAGCCTGGTGTCGCCCGACGCCCGGCTGATGCCGCACAAGCTGCGCGCCTTCATGGATTTCGTCGCGCCCCGGCTGAAGGCCCGGCTGGCGTTCAGCCCGTAAGGGCGCGCGGGGGAGGGGAGACCGCGGCCGTTCTAGCCCTTCAACAGTGCCGCGATCCGGCCCCGCGGCATCGGCACGATCTCCGCCGCGAACCACGGATTCTTCTTCAGCCAGATGTTGTTGCGCAAGCTGGGATGCGGCAGCGGCAGCACGCTTGGCCAGTGTTGCTGCCAGTCCTGCACGGTCTGCGTCAGCGAGGCCTTCCGGGTGGTCCGCGGATGCCAGTCGAGCGCATATTGCCCGATCACCAGCGTCAGCTCGATCGCCGGCAGCAGTTTCAGCGGCGGGGCGCGCCATGCCGGCGCGGATTCCCGGCGCGGCGGCAGGTCGCCGGAGCTGCCGGTGCCCGGGATAGCAGAACCCCATCGGCAGGATGGCGATGCAGCCGGAATTGTAGAACGTCGCGGCATCGACGCCCATCCAGCCGCGCAGCCGCTCGGATCGTTGAAGGCCATGCCGGCATGATCGCGGCGAGATCCGGGGGCTTGCGGCCGTGGGGGGCCATTCCGGCCTTGATCATTGCATCGCGTAGCAGAAGGTCTCGCTGCGTAGCTCTCCCGGATGTCGCTGCGCTCATCCGGGCGACGGTCTGCTATGGCTTGCTGTGCCTGCGATTGAGCGAAGCTGCCCATGCCAATCTTGTCAGGCCGCTCAATTCGTCATGGCGAGCGCAGCGAAGCAATCCAGAAATCCACAAACGAAGACAAACCTGGATTGCTTCGTCGCAAGGGCTCCTCGCCATGACGTGCCAGAACTACGCAAGGCGCTACGCCACCCGCCGCGGCGCGAAGCGGACGCCGTGGTCCGAGACGATCACATCCGGCTTTCCGCGGCGAGCGATCAGCTTCGTCAGTTCACGCGCTTGCGCAACATTGGCCGGGTTTTTAGTTGAGGAACGTCGATTTCGCCATTAATTTAGCCGCGCTTGACCATTCCGCGTAAGGCGTAATCAAGGAGGACGGGATATGCCGCACGGCCTTTATATCGCTGAATTCGAAAATGTTCTCTTGAAGCACTCATTTGCAATAAGTCGAAATTCCCTTTCCCAGCTTATTGCCGAGGTCGATTTCTCCGGGCTCGACAATATATCTGAGGCGGATCGTCACGCGCTTTATGAGACCCTTATTGATTGCATCAAGCCGAGAGGGAGAGGTATCGAGAATGGGCTACAAATTCTGGGCGAGGATGACTCCAGGGACATTGTCACAGGGATGAAAGACAGGGCCGCGCAACGGCTTATCTCGCCTTCAAGGGTCAGAGATATTTGGTGCAAGATATTCATCGGGGGGTGCCCATGAAAAAGCCACAACCATCGCACGTCAATCTGAAAAGCTTCGGCGAATTCAATAAATACATTATGGGATTGGGAGCGGCGGCCTTCTTGTATTTCGACAAGTTCGAACTCTCCGGATATGCGGCGATCCGCACAGCAGGCACGGTCTTCTTGGCATTGGCTGTAATCATCGGCATTACTACCATGTCCGCGCTTGGAAGAATCCATGGTGAGGAGATCGACTACGAACTGGAGAAGGATCATTCGAAACTATTTCTCTTCAAATTTGTTTCGCGGGCCCTCGTGGTCGAATTGATCGCCCTGCTTTTCGCGATGGTCCTGGCAGGCTCGTTAAGCCTCATAAAAATCTGGAAATAACAGGCCCGCGACCGGCGCAGGCAGAAGTCGCAAGATGGGTGGAGCGAAAGCGCCCGTTGGGCGCTTTCGGCGAAATCTGTCGATCTTTCGGAGCGGTGCGGCGATGGGTTTCGGAAGCGCTCAACCCATCCTGCGCGCGCTGCGGCGGGCGCTGTATAAGTTGAATTGAACAAACCCACAGCCGTCATTGCGAGGAGCGAAGCGACGCGGCAATCCAGAAGCCATCAGCTCGACCAGGACTGGATT
>NZ_JANXTC010000318.1:0-10606 GCF_025356345.1 Tardiphaga sp. | reverse complement strand
GATGCAGGTCAAGGCGGCGATCCGCTTCTGCCAGGCGCTGTTCGGTCAGGACTCCGCCGCGCTGATGGGCCGCGCCGCCGACAACGCCATGGTCGTGGTGGAACGCCAGCCGAAACAGGCGGGGTAAGCCTACGCCTTGATTTACATCAAGTTTTTGCCGCGGGCGGTGCCGCATTTGTCAATTGCGCGGCCGGTTTAGACATGGTGTAACGCGACCTATGGCAGCCGCCGATCGCAGCGGCGCCGGCACCGGAACCCGTGGATGACCCTTTGGTTTGTGTTCGCGCTGATGACCGCCGCGGCGATCTTCGCCGTGCTGTGGCCGCTCGGCCGGCCCCGCTCCAGTGGCGGCGGCACCGAGGCGGCGGTGTACAAGGACCAGCTTGCCGAAATCGGCCGTGATGCCGCGGCGGGGTTGATCGGGCCCCCGGAAGCGGAGGCCGCGCGGGTCGAAATCAGCCGCCGCCTGCTGGCCGCGGTCGATGCCGAAAGCGGGATCACCGCGCGCGTCAGCCCGAGGGTTCGGCGCGCGGTGGCGGTGCTGGCGCTGGTTGGGCTGCCGGCGATCGCGATCCTCATCTATCTGCCGCTGGGCTCGCCGCGGATGGCGGATTTCCCGCTGGCGCGACGCAATTTGACGCCGAGCGCGGCCCAGCCGTTCGACAATCTGGTGGCGCAGGTCCAGGCGCATCTGGAGAAGAACCCGACCGACGGCCGCGGCTGGAGCGTGCTGGCGCCGGTGCTGGGCCGGCTCGGCCGCTATGACGAGGCGGTCACCGCGTTCCGCAACGCCATCATTTATAATGGCGACAATGCCGCGCGCCGCGCCGATCTGGGCGAGGCGCTGGCCGCCGCCGCCAATGGCGTCGTCACCGCCGACGCCAAGACCGAATTCGAGCGCGCGGTGGCGCTGGATGTCGACGAGGTCAAGGCGCGCTATTTCCTCGGCCTTGCCGCGGAACAGGACGGCCGCGGCCCCGACGCCGGCGCGATCTGGCGCGCGATGCTGGCGAAGGCGCCGGCCGATGCGCCGTGGCGCCCGACCGTGCAGGCGGCCCTGGCGCGGGTCGGCGGCGCATTGCCGGGCCTGCCGGCGCTGTCCGACGACACCCTCGCTTCGGTGCAGGGCATGAATGCCGAGGACCGCTCCGCCATGGTGCGCGGCATGGTCGACCGGCTGGCGACGCGGCTGAAGCAGGACGGCCATGACGTCGAGGGATGGTTGCGGCTGGTTCGTGCCTATATGGTGCTCGGCGACCGCGACAGCGCGAAAAGCGCGCTGATCGAGGCGCGGCAGGCGGTCGGCGGCGAAGCCGGAAAACTCGAGCAGCTGAATGACGGCCTGAAGAATTTCGGGCTTGATGGATAGGATTTCATGACGCGCAAGCAGCGGCGATTGACGATGATCGGAGGCGCGCTGGTGGTGCTGGCGATCGCGGCTGGCCTGGTGCTGAACGCGCTGCGCGATTCGATCGTGTTCTTCTCGACCCCGACCATGGCGGCGGAAAAGCATGTGCCGGTCGGCAAGCGGTTCCGGCTCGGCGGCATGGTGGAGCAGGGCTCGCTGGTGCGCGGCGACAATCTCGCGGTGAGCTTCACGGTGTCCGACGGTGGCGCCGCTTTGCCGGTCACCTACAAGGGCATCCTGCCGGATCTGTTTCGCGAAGGGCAGGGCGTCGTTGCCGAGGGCGCGCTCGACGCCGGCGGCGTGTTCAAGGCCGACACCGTGCTGGCCAAGCATGACGAGAACTACATGCCGAAGGATGTCGCCGACGCGTTGAAAAAGCAGGGACGCTGGCAGGAAGGCGCCGCCGGCAAGCCCGTCATTCCCCCGGGCGCCTCGCCTGCCACCCAACAGGTGACCCAGTGATCGCCGAAGCCGGACATTACGCGCTGGTACTGGCGCTGGCGCTCGCTTTGATCCAGTCCACCGTGCCGATCCTGGGCGCGCGGCTGCGCGATCCGGGCCTGATGAATGTCGCGCGCTCCAGCGCGCTGGCGCAATTGCTGTTCGCGGCCATCGCGTTCCTGGCGCTGGTGATATTGTACGTCACCTCGGACTTCTCGGTCGTCAACGTGTTCGAGAACTCGCATTCCGCCAAGCCGCTGCTCTACAAGATCACCGGCGTGTGGGGCAATCATGAAGGCTCGATGCTGCTGTGGGTGTCGATCCTGGCGCTGTTCGGCGGCCTGGTCGCCGCGTTCGGCAACAACCTGCCGCTCAGCCTGCGCGCGCATGTGCTGGCGGTGCAGGGCTGGATCGCCAGTGCCTTCTATCTGTTCATCCTGATGACCTCGAACCCGTTTCTGCGCATCGCCTATCCGCCGATCGAGGGCCGCGATCTCAACCCGGTGCTGCAGGATATCGGCCTCGCGGTGCATCCGCCGATGCTCTATCTCGGCTATGTCGGCTTCTCGATCGCATTCTCCTTCGCGGTGGCCGCGCTGATCGAAGGCCGTATCGACGCGGCCTGGGCGCGCTGGGTGCGGCCGTGGACGCTGGTGGCGTGGATCTTCCTGACGCTCGGCATCGCGATGGGCTCGTACTGGGCCTATTACGAACTCGGCTGGGGCGGCTGGTGGTTCTGGGATCCGGTCGAGAACGCCTCGCTGATGCCGTGGCTGTCCGGCACCGCGCTGCTGCATTCCGCCGTGGTGATGGAAAAGCGCAACGCGCTAAAAGTCTGGACCGTTTTGCTGGCGATCCTGACCTTCTCGCTGTCGCTGCTCGGCACCTTCCTGGTGCGCTCCGGCGTGCTGACCTCGGTGCATGCCTTCGCCACCGATCCGACCCGCGGCGTCTTCATCCTGATGATCCTGTGCGTCTTCATCGGCGGCAGTCTGACGCTGTATATGTGGCGCGCCTCGGCGCTGAAGCAGGGCGGGCTGTTCGCGCCGATCTCGCGCGAGGGCGCGCTGGTGCTGAACAATCTGTTCCTGACCACCGCCTGCGCCACCGTGTTCATCGGCACGCTGTATCCGCTGGCGCTGGAAATGATCACCGGCGACAAGATCTCGGTCGGCGCGCCGTTCTTCAACCTCACCTTCGGGCCGTTGTTCGTACCATTGCTGCTGGCGGTGCCGTTCGGGCCGCTGCTGGCGTGGAAGCGCGGCGACATCGCCGGCGTGGCGCAGCGGCTGATGGCGGCGGGCATCGCGGCGCTGCTGGCGATCGCGATGGTCTGGGCCTGGACTTCCGGTGGCGCGGCGCTGGCGCCGCTGGCGATTGGCCTGGCGGTATTAGTGATCGCAGGCGCCGTCACCGATATCGCCGAGCGCATCAGCCTGTTCCGTTCGCCATTCGGCACCACGTGGCGCCGTGCCCGCGGCCTGCCGCGCTCGACCTGGGGCACCGCCTTCGCGCATGCCGGCGTCGGTGTGGCGCTGATCGGCATCGTCTGCGAGACCACCTGGAACAGCGAATATATCGGCACCATGAAGCCGAACGATGTGGCGAAACTGGCGGGCTACGAACTCCGGCTCGATGATATCGCGCAGCGGCAAGGCCCGAATTTCAGCGAGATGCTGGCCAATTTCTCGATCAGCCAGGACGGCCGGCGGATCGGCGCCCTGAGCCCGTCGAAGCGCAATTTCACCGCGCGGCAATCCTCGACCACCGAGGCGGCGCTGCTGTCGCGCGGCGCCAGCCAGCTCTACATCTCGCTCGGCGAGAACGCCGTCGGGGGTGGCATCGCGGTGCGCATCTATCACAAGCCAATGGTGCTGCTGATCTGGTTCGGCCCGCTGCTGATGGCCTTTGGCGGGCTGCTGTCGCTGTCCGACCGCCGGCTGCGCGTCGGCGCGCCGAAGCCGGCCAAGGTGCCGCGCGCGCTGCAGGCGGCGGAGTAGATGTTTGTCTTGCGGTCGAGGAGCCTCCTTTATCACCTCTCCCCATCGGAGAGAGGTCGACTGGCGAAGCGCAGCGAAGCCGGTCGGGTGAGGGGGCGGTGCGCCATCGATGGTCCGGTGCTCCCTCACCCCCGCCCTCTCCCCAACGGGGGGAGGGGGCTTACGGCGTGCTGGGCTCGCAGGGGAGCTTCCATCTCAATGCTGTTGCTGATCGCAACGTTGTTGGTGTCAGCGTCGCCCGCTTATGCCGTGCAGCCCGACGAGATCATGGCCAATCCGTCGCAGGAATCGCGGGCCCGCGACCTATCGCGGGAACTGCGCTGCATGGTCTGCCAGAACCAGTCGATCGATGATTCCGATGCGCCACTGGCGCGCGACCTGCGCCTGTTGGTCCGCGAGCGCATCACGGCGGGCGACAGCAACCGCCAGGTGATGGATTTCCTGGTCGCGCGCTACGGCGAATTCGTGCTGCTGAGGCCGCGCTTCGAGGCGCACACGCTGCTGCTGTGGGGGCTGACGCCGCTGCTGCTGCTCGGCGGCATTATCGCGCTGTGGCGAAGCAACCGGCGGCGGGCGATTGCGCCGGGGGATGACGGCGCAGCGCTCACACTGACCGCCGATGAAGCGGCGCGGGTGGAAAAGTTGCTCGCGGCGGAGGCCGCGGACGGCAAGTTGCCTTAAAAAACCTGCTGCGCGGCGGCTAGGCGGTCGGCAATGCGATCTGAATATTGTGCCCGGTACGTTCGATGTGCTCGCGAAGAATTCGAACGGCGTCCCGGGTGCGACGTTCGATCATCGCATGCGCGATCGCCGTATGTTCCGCCGGCACATCGCGATCGGGCTGGTGCTTCTTCAGGAAGATGCGGCGATAGCGGTCACTCTGGTCGTGTAGCGTGGCGCAGAACTGGCTCAGTAGCGGCATCTGGCACGCCGAAATAAGTTCGGCATGGAAGGCGCGGTGCGCGATCTCCCAGGCTTCCTGTTCCGCCGCGGAGCGGGACCCGCGCTTGCAGCGGCTGAGTTGATGCAGCGTGGCCAGCACGCGACCCTCCCAGGCGACGTCGCCGTGCTGGATCGCTTCCTTGACCGCCAGTCCCTCAAGCTCAACGCGCAGCCGGATGATCTCTGTCAGGTTGCCGGCCGATACCGGCGTGACCCGATATCCGCGCTGGTCGATCCGCGCGACCAGCCCATCATTTTCCAGACGGCACAGCGCCTCGCGCAGCGGACTGAGGCTGACACCAAAGGCCGTGCGCAGGCGATCGAGATTGAGCTTGCTGCCGGGCAACAGCTCACCGCGCAGGATGGAGTCGCGCAAGCGCCTGACGAGGGAGGACGACAGCGTGGTCGGCACGGGATGGGCAGGCAGGGCGCTCATGGTCGCCTCATCCGCCCCCCGCGAAACCGTACAGCGATGCCGGATTGTCCACCAGCGCGAGGCGTTGCGATGTCGCATCCGGAAACCACAGCGGGATCAGATCGACGAGGTCGCCGTCGTTCGGCATCGCTACCGGGCAGATCGGATGCGGCCAGTTGCTGCCCCACAGGATGCGGTCCGGGCGCTGGGCGACCACGCGTTCGATCATCGGCAGCATGTCGCGGTGCGGATAGGGCTCCGCCGACAGGCGATACAGGCTGGCGAGCTTGATCCAGCAACGGTCGGTGTCGAGCAACCGCAGCAGGGTCGTGAAGGCTTCGGAATCGACGCCTTCCGCCGCGCTGATGCGCGCGAGATGATCGAGTACGAACGGGCTGCGCACCTCGCGCAGCAAGGGCGCGACGTCGACCAGTTCGGACGCGCGATTGAAATGCAGCACCAGATGCCAGCCAAGGTCCAGCGTCTCGCCGGCCAGACCGCGCAGGTGGTCGAAGGAAGCGCCGCCGCTGACCACCGTGGACATGCGGCAGCCGCGCATGCCGCGCCGGTGCATGTCCTCCAGTTCCCGTCGCGGCAAGCCGGACGGAATCACCGCGACGCCGCGCAGGGATTGCGGATGGCGGTCGAGCGCCGCGAGGGTGGCGCGATTGTCGGTGCCGTGGGCGCCGCCGTGCACGATCACCGCGCGATCGACACCGAGCGTCGCATGCAACTGCTGCAAATCCTCAAGCGTGCAGTCTTCCGGCGTGTAGCTGCGCGCTTCGCTGAAGGGAAAGATCGCCCGCGGTCCGAACACGTGAACGTGGCAATCACAAGCGCCGCGCGGCATCGCAAAGGCCGGCTTGTTCGGATGACGATCCGGGCCGGCGCAGGGCCTGGGCGGCGCTCCCGGCGCATGTGAACTCATCGCTTCCATTCCGATCGCTGTGCCGACGCGTGTCATCCGTCGCAGCGAGAATTGACGACCGGCCAAACAGCTGTCAACGTAAAATCGACGATATAAAAAAAATCGATGATCTGGGAGGATCGGATGCGGGTACTGTTTTCCGCGGTAGCGGCGTTGGCCTTGGCCTTTCAACTCGGGCAGGCGACGGCTGCGCCATTTCCGGAGCGCGGGGTACGTATCGTCGTGCCATTTCCCGCGGGCGGATCGAACGACGTCGTGGCCCGACTGATCGGGGCCAAGCTTCAGGAGCTCTGGGGGCAGCCCGTGCTGATCGACAACCGCGGCGGCGGGGGCGGCAATATCGGGGCGGAATCCGTCGCGCGCGCGGCTCCCGATGGTTATACGCTGCTGCTGACGGCGCCGGGGCCGTTGGCCGTCAATCAGTCGCTCTATCCGCAACTGTCCTTCAATCCGGAGCAGGACTTTGAAGGTGTAGCGCTGGTCGCGACGGTGCAGATGGTGCTGGCCGTCAACCCGAGCGTCACGGCGACGACCGTCGCCGAGCTGGTCGCACTCGCCAAGGCCTCGCCGGGCAAGTTGAATTTCGGATCGTCGGGCTACGGATCCACCAATCACCTGGCCGGCGAACTGCTCAAGACGCGCGCCGGTATCGATATCGTCCATGTGCCGTATCGCGGCGCCGCGCCGGCGATGAACGATCTGATCGGCGGACAGATTCCGATGATGTTCGACAATATGCCGGCGATCCGTCCGCAGGCGCAGGGCGGCACGATCCGCGCCATCGCGGTCGCCGGTGCGACGCGGTCGCCGATCTTCCCGAACGTGCCGACCATGGTCGAGGCCGGCGTCGCGGGATTCGAGGCATCGTCGTGGTTCGGTCTGGTGGCTCCTGCCAGGACGCCTCCCGAAGTGATCAAGACGCTGATCGACACCGTCGGCAAGGTTCTCACGGATCCCGAAACAGCGAAGCGGCTGGCAGAGGTCGGCGCCGAGCCGGGGACCTTGTCTGGCGCCGCATTTGATGCGTTTCTGCGCGGCGAATCCGCCAAGTGGGGCGAGGTGGTGAAGACCGCCGGGGTCAAGGTCGAATAGCGCCGGCCTCGACAATCGACACGCATACAACACAGAGCGAGAACTTCATGGCCGACCAACCGACCCGACTCGACGAACTGAAGTCGCGCTACGAGACGATGATCGGCTTTACGCCGCCGAAGATCGCCAAACGCCTGGAGCTTGGCATGCGTGTCGATCCCGATCTGGTGTCGGCGCTGGAGGATTGGCGGATCGCCGCCCTGACGCCTGGCGCGCTGGACCAGAAAACGGTGCAACTGATGTCGTTTGCGATTTTGCTCGTGCAGACCTCGGAAGCTGCGACCAACCACGCGAAAGCCGCGATCAAGGCCGGGGCCACGCTCGACGAACTGCATGCCAGCGCGGCGATCGCGGCGCTGTTTCGCGGCGTCGCCGCATTCAATCTCGCCGGCGAAATCCTGTCTGGACTGTTCCCCGAAACGGATCCGGAAATCGCTCGCTGAGGGGGCGGGTCGACGGACCAGACGGCCGTTGGAGCCCGTGGGCCTCCGCGACTTCCCGCCACATAATTTGCTTGCCGGATTACCAAATCTTAATTCCCCCGCCAGCGCGCCGTAAGGTGACGTGGCGCATCTTCAGGTCACACGGTGCCCTTGCCCCCCGCACCGACGCTCTGGAGATTCTTCGATGACCGACCGTCCGACCGATTTCAACAACCTGCCTTCTTTCAAGCCGGCCCGCCGCTCGCTGTTCTCGGCGCGCAAATTCGCGCTGATGGCGTCGGTCGTCGCCGGCCTCGGCGTCGCCGCCTACGGCCTCAGCCCGGCGCCGCGTTCGCTCGACAGTTTCTCGACCCCCGCGCACGCCCAGGTCGACACGCAGGTCAAGGCGCAGGTCGCGGCCCCCGCCGGCTTCGCCGACATCGTCGAGCGCGTGAAGCCGTCGGTGATCTCGGTCAAGGTCAACATCAAGGAGAAGGTCGCCGCGCGCAGCGACGACAACAATAACAACAACGAAGATTCGCCGTTCCAACCGGGCTCGCCGATGGAGCGCTTCTTCAAGCGCTTCAATGGTCCCGACGGCATGCCGCCCGGCATGCGCGGCGGTCGCGGCAGTGGCCGTGGCGCGGTCACCGGGCAGGGCTCCGGCTTCTTCATCTCGGCGGACGGTTTCGCCGTCACCAACAACCATGTGGTCGACGGCGCCGACAAGGTCGAGGTCACCACCGATGGCGGCAAGACCTATAGCGCCAAGGTGATTGGCACCGATCCGCGCACCGACCTCGCGCTGATCAAGGTCGAGGGCGCCACCGACTTCCCGTTCGCCAAGCTCGCCGACGGCAAGCCGCGGATCGGCGACTGGGTGCTGGCGGTTGGCAATCCGTTCGGCCTCGGCGGCACCGTGACCGCCGGCATCGTCTCGGCCTCCGGCCGCGACATCGGCAACGGCCCCTATGATGATTTCATCCAGATCGACGCGCCCGTGAACAAGGGCAATTCCGGCGGTCCGGCGTTCGATACCTCGGGCGAGGTGATGGGCGTCAATACCGCGATCTATTCACCGTCCGGCGGCAGCGTCGGCATCGCGTTCTCGATTCCCGCCTCCACCGTGAAGACGGTGATCGCGCAGCTCAAGGACAAGGGCAGCGTCAGCCGTGGCTGGATCGGCGTGCAGATTCAGCCGGTGACGCAGGAGATCGCCGACAGCCTCGGCATGAAGACCGCCGAAGGCGCGTTGGTGGCGGAGCCCCAGGCCGACGGTCCGGCGGCCAAGGCCGGGATCCAGTCCGGTGACGTCATCACCGCGGTGAACGGCACCCCGGTCAAGGATGCCCGCGAACTCGCCCGCACCATTGGCGGCTTCGCGCCCGGCAATTCGGTCAAGATCAACGTCACCCATAAGGGCCAGGACAAGGTGCTCAATCTGACCCTCGGCCAGTTGCCGAACACGATCGAGGCGAAGGCCGATATCGACCAGGGTGACCGCGGCAATTCCTCGCGCGGCAGCGACGTTCCCCGCCTCGGACTGACGGTGGCCCCGTCGGGCAGCGTGGCCGGTGCCGGCAAGGACGGCGTCGTGGTGACCGAAGTCGACCCCAAGAGCCCCGCTGCCGAGCGCGGCTTCAAGGAAGGCGACGTGATTCTCGAAGTCGCCGGCAAGAACGTCACCAGTCCCGGCGACGTGCGCGAGGCGATCGTCGCCGCGCGCAACGACAACAAGAACAGCGTGCTGATCCGGGTTCGCTCCGGTGGCTCCTCGCGCTTCGTCGCGGTGCCGCTGGCCAAGAGCTGACACCAGCCAACTGATCATCACCAGTCACGGAGAGCGTCGAACGCATTGTCGCCCCCGCCGACGGCGCTCTCCCGGGAGCGAGCCACAAGCTCGCTCCCTCAGTCACCTTCCGGGGGACCAAACCCCATCTTCCGGAAGGCACAGTGGGCGGTGAAGTTTCCCCCAGCTTCACCGCCTATTTCTTTGAAGACAAGGCGCGTTTCGCCGCCTTGCATGAAAGCCCGGTGCGCGCCATGGTGACTGACATCCACACGACCCAGCCTGAATCCGATCCCCAGATGCGCCTGCTCATTATCGAAGACGATCGCGAATCCGCCGATTATCTGGTCAAGGCGTTTCGCGAGGTC
This sequence comes from Tardiphaga sp., assembly GCF_025356345.1. Lineage (GTDB taxonomy): Bacteria > Pseudomonadota > Alphaproteobacteria > Rhizobiales > Xanthobacteraceae > Tardiphaga. Next base: position 801 of record NZ_JANXTC010000318.1, on the reverse strand, counting down.
GGTCACATCGCCGATCTCGCCAGCGATGGCGATGAAGGCTTCGCGCTGGCCGACAGCGGCGATTACGACGTGCTGGTGGTCGACCGCATGCTGCCGAAGCGCGACGGCCTCTCCGTGATCGGCGGCTTGCGCGAAAAGGGCAACCACACCCCGGCGCTGATCCTGTCCGCGCTCGGCCAGGTCGACGACCGCATCAAGGGCCTGCGGGCCGGCGGCGACGACTATTTGCCGAAACCCTATGCCTTTGCCGAATTGCTGGCCCGGGTCGAGGTGCTGTCGCGCCGCAATGGCGGCCCGGCCGAGGAGACCAGCTACCGCGTCGGCGATCTCGAACTTGACCGGCTGTCGCACCGCGTCAACCGCGGCACCGAGGAGCTGACGCTGCAGCCGCGTGAATTCCGGCTGCTCGAATATTTGATGAAACATGCCGGCCAGGTGGTGACCCGCACCATGCTGCTGGAAAACGTCTGGGATTATCACTTCGATCCGCAGACCAACGTCATCGACGTCCACATTTCACGGTTGCGCTCCAAGATCGACAAGGGCTTTGAACGGCCCTTGCTGCACACGATCCGCGGCGCCGGATACATGATTCGTGACGGCATTCGGTAGTTAGCGCGCTCAGCGGGCTGAAGCAGACTTCGCGGAGAGGGAATCAACGATCGGAATCTTAAGGAGAGGTTGATGCAACCATGAGTGGAGTGGTGATCGTTTGTTCACCGCTGATTTGCCGCACGTTTGCAAACACTCAAAGTGATATCATCTCAGGCTAGTGTATGTTCCCTAATAATTCTGCTGTGA
>NZ_JANXTC010000195.1:0-17046 GCF_025356345.1 Tardiphaga sp. | reverse complement strand
GCCATTCAAGGCAGAGCCCCGTAGTGGGCCCGGACGGTGACCGCCAGCCTCCCGGGGCGTGCTTGCGAGGCACGCGCGCGGGACACCGCATCCTGCTCCGCTACCAAGACGCCTCATGACAGCGCCCCTCGCGAACAAGACAACACAGCTAATAATCCTAATTAGGGCTTTTGTCAATACGCATGGCGGGGGCGGCGGGCGTGCTGCTGCCGGCCCCGCCCCGGAGAGCGTGATCCTTGAAATCCTGACTCCAAGCGGAGTCCGGTATGATGGGCCGCCGATGCGGCCAGTGCGGCGCGGGCTTGACGGCAGGCCGTCATGGCGCGCACCATTTCAGGCATGCGCTACGAAAAAAGACTCTTCGAAAACGGCTGGGCGGTTTGGGACAGGCAGGCGGATGCGCCGGCGATCGTTGACGGCCACACGCATGAAGGCCTGAGCATGGAAGGCGCCGGGGAACTGGCGCACCAGCTCAACCGGCTCGATACCGAGACCAGCATCGCCGGTTCGAACCCCGCCGCCGAGGAAGATCTCGGCGGCGGCGACATCTGCTCGCTGGAAGCCGAGCCATCGATCGAAGATGACAAACCGCTGGAGTAACGCGCCCGGAAAAGGCCAACCAGACCTCAATGTCCTGATTTCATTCGACATATCACCATCGGTCCAAGGCCTTCGCTTTGGCACATCTCGCGGTTCTGAATCGCGTCCGTGGATGGCGGCCGGCCGCCGCGCTATGCTCCGCGCCGGGCGGCGTGGCGCGGGCCATGGCACGTCCCGCGATCGTGCAGGCCCCGCAGGCGATCAGCATCGATGGTGACGAATAATCAGCCCTATGGCAGCGCGGCAATTACCTCCGCCATTGCTGGCCCGCGGGCCCTGATGACCACTGGCTGATCAAGCATTTCGCGGCGGCTCGCGGGCGCGGACTCGCCCAGGCGTTGCTGGCCCATGCGATGGCCGAGGGCCGCGAATCTGGCTTTTCGCGCGCGTGAATACCGTTCGACATCGGCAACGAGGCGGCCGAGCGCTGCTACAGCCGGGCTGGCTTTGCCTTCGCGGAAGAAAAGCGCGATGCCATGTTCGAGGCGCTGACGGGTGCAGCGGGCTTACGGAGGTTTGAACGGGCAATCTGAGATGCGCAGTCCGTCTCGACCGCGCACCGGTTGAACAACAAGCCATGATCCGCGCGAGCCTGACGTGCGGGAGGCCGAATGACAGGCGCAACATCCATTCAACACCTCCATGCCTCGGTCAACACCGGCCATCGACGAGCACAGGAAGGTGGCATTTTCTGAATGCACTCGAACATGCCAGGCCCGCTACCGCCTCGAAAGACTAGGGGATGATAATCGCAGCCCCTGTCGTCGATCTGCTGTGCAGCTCTTCATGGGCACGGCGCGTGTCGCGCAGGCTGTAACTGCGGTTGACGTCAGCCCGGACCTTTCCCGATATCACCGCCTCGAAGAAGGCGGCCGCCGCGGCTTCGAGATCGGCGCGCGCCGCGATCCACGTCCGCAGCGTTGGCCGGGTCACGATGATCGACTTGCGATGCAGCAATTGCAGGTCGAACTGACCAACATTGCCAGATGCGGTGCCGTAGCTGATCACCATGCCCATCGGCCGTACGCAATCCAGCGATTTCAGGAATGCGTCCTTGCCGACTCCATCATAGATCACATCCACACCGGTGCCGCCCGTCAGTTCCATGGTCCGCGCGGCAAAATCCTCGCCGGTATAGACGATCACCTCGTCACACCCGTGAGCCCTGGCGATATCGATCTTGCTGTTGGCACCCACGGTGCCGATGACGCGTGCGCCGAGCGCCTTGGCCCACTGCCCGAGGATCAATCCCATGCCGCCGGCCGCGGCGTGCACCAGCACCGTGTTACCCGGCTTCACCTTGTAGAGGCGCCGCACCAGATATTCCGCGGTGAGGCCACGCAACAACGTCGCGGCGGCCACCTGATCGGAAATCTCCGCAGGCAGATGCAGCAGGCGCCCGACCGCCACGTTGCGTCGCTCCGCATAGGCCCCCGGCGAAATATAGGCAACGCGGTCGCCAGCCATGAACGTGCCGGCGTTCTGTCCCACGGCCTCGATGATACCGGCGCCCTGCCCGCCCAGAATGATCGGCATCGCGCCGCCATCATGCGGGCCGGCCTCGCCCTCGCGCTGATAGGTGTCCGCAAAATTCAGACCGATCGCAGTCTGCCGGATCTGTACCTCACCATCGCCGGGCGCAGGCAGGTCCACCTCCTCATATTGCAGCACTTCGGGACCACCGTGACGGTGAATGCGGACGACCGACGTTTTCATGATTTGCTCTCGGGTTTGGACAGGCTTGCGATCATGTCGGCAAACACGCGGCCGCCATACAGAATGTGCTCACGCATGGCGGCCTGCGCCAAGACGTCATCGCCGCTGCGGATCGCGTCAAGGATCCGTGCGTGTTCCTGCCACGACGCTTTCAGCCGGGCTGGCTGGTTCAGGCTGCTGCGGTGATAAAAGCGCATGCCGCGGCGCGTCAGCCGGATCTGTTCGGCAAGATACTCATTGCGCGCGCCGAGATAGATCACGTCGTGGAACGCCGCGTTGTGTTTGAGATAGGCGGCACTGTCGAGCCGCTTCACGGCCGCCTGTGACGCCTGATGCAACTTGGCAAGCTTGGCCTTCTCCATGTCCGACATCCGCCGCGCCGCGAGACCGGCGGCTTCCGCCTCCAGGGCGGTCAGAACTTCCACCATGCCGACCCCAAGCTGCGGCGACACGCTGCTGACGACCGCCCCCTGCCGAGGCACCATCCGGACGATCCCCGCCGCGGCCAGTTGCAGGAGCGCCTCGCGAGCAGGCGTGCGCGAGACGTCGAAGCGCGCCGCGAGCGTCTGCTCGTCGAGCCTGTCGCCGGGTGCGAGCCGGCCATGCTCGATATCGTCCTCCAGCTCCTTGCGGAGGGATTCGCTGGTTCTGCCACGCATGGGAGCCATGTTCCTTGTGTATGCGCAGAAGAGCATTGCGCACACACGAAATCAATGCTGAAATACATAACAGATCAGAATGCGCGACAGACGCCGAAGAGCGTTCGCGAAAGACCAGGGAGGTTGCATGCCGATTAACCGAAGGGACCTGCTGGCGGGCGGCGCCACCGCAGCCTTGATGGGACTGCGTCCCGCGACCGCGCAGGCCGACTACATCGCCGAGCTATACGCCAAGGCCAGACTCGAAGGCGAGCTCACCTGGTACATCGTGTACTGGCCCTCCACCCGCGCCGAAACGCACGCCGCCTTGTTCACCAAGGCCTTTCCGGGCGTCAAGGTAAACGTGGTGCGGGCAACGGCGCAGGTCGCATATCAGCGACTGAGTCAGGACATCCAGGCCGGAGCTGCCAATTGCGACGTGTTCGCGTCCACCGACATGGGCCAGTACGTCTCGCTGAAGCAGCGCGGGTTGCTGCTGCCTTACAGAATGCATGCCTCCGACGCGATCGATCCGCGTTTCCTCAACATCGATCCGGACGACGCCTACCAGGTCGTGAACGCCACCACCGTCGGCTTTGGTTACAACACCAACAAGGTTAAGGCCGAACAGGTACCGAAGACATGGAAAGATTTTATCAATCCGAAATGGAAGGGCCAACTGGTCGTCGGACATCCCGGCTTCAGCGGCTTTGTCGGCACCTGGGTGGTGCAGATGAACAAGCTTTATGGCTGGGATTATTTCGAGCAACTAGCGGAGCTGAAGCCGCATGTCGGCCGCTCCATCATCGACACCGTCACCATCCTCAATTCCGGTGAACGCAGTATCGGTGCCAGCCCTACGGGGCTGGTGCTGTATAATGTGGCGCAGGGCAATCCGCTCGCGGCCGCCTATCCCGATGAGGGTTCGGTATTGATGATTTCCGGATCGGCAATCCTGAAAAACACCAGGCACCCAAACGCCGCAAAACTGTTCATGGAGTTCTTGTATTCGCAGGAGACCGCCCGGGAGGACGTGGAAGAGTTCGGCGTGCCAGTGCGGCGCGACGCCGTGCTGCCTGCCAATGCCATCAAGCTGGCGGACCTCAAGACGATCCGCCCGACGATCGCCGAGATCATCAAGGGAATTCCCGAACTGACGGAAAAATGGCGTGACACGTTTGGCGTTTGATAGCGTCTGGCCAGAAACCTCGCAATGATCATCCTGCATCACGCCTGGAAGTCCAGCGCATCGCGCCGCGTGCGGCTGTGCCTTGCGGAAAAGGGTCTTGCCTATGAAGGTCGCGTCGTCGACATGGGCAAGCTCGAGCACCACTCGCCCGAATACCTGAAGATCAATCCGAACGGCGTGATCCCGACGCTGATCCATGACAATCAGCCGCTGCACGAGAGTGGCACCATCTGCGAATATATCGACGAGACATGGCCCGAGCCGCCACTACGGCCGGCTTCATCCTATGATCGCGCCCTGATGCGCAACTGGATTCGCCATATTGATGGGCTGATTCACAACCTCATCATATTCAACTGGCGGCATCACCTTCAAAAGGTGGCATCGCAGTGGACCGACGAGGAGCTTGCGGAACGGCTGAAAAACATTCCCAGCCAGGAGCGGCAGGAATCCTGGCTGCGGGTGGCACGTAAACCCTACACCGATGAAGAGCGCGACGGCGCCCGCCGCAAACTGGTTGAGTTGCTCGACCGCATGGAAGCGTCGCTCGAAGAGACCGGCTGGCTGGTCGGCGATAGCTATTCGATAGCTGACATCGCGGCCGTGCCGTTCGTCAAACGCATCGATGAAGAAATAGCCCCGGATGAAGTTGCCGCGCAGAGGCGTCCGCGGGTTGCCCTGTGGTGGCAGACCATCCAGGCGCGTCCGGCCTATGCGCACGCCAATATCGGACCGTTCCTCGATGCATGAGACCACTCGCAACATCAGTACTGAAAGCAGATCGTCATGTTGAATGCCCCGACCGCGCATGCCGAAAGATCCCATGCCGACGGCAAGATCCTGTACAGCGTCGCCGATGGTGTCGGAACCGTCACCTTCAACAACCCTGCCAAGCATAACGCAATGTCGCTGGACATGTGGGAAGGGCTGGGTGCCGCCCTGAGCGAACTGCGCGACGACCCATCGGTACGGGTCGTGATCCTGGTTGGCGCCGGCTCCCGGGCATTTGTTTCCGGCGCCGACATCAGCCAGTTCGAACAGAACCGACACAACGCGGAAGCCTCAGAGGAATACTCCCGGCGCAGCGCCGCGTCGCGTGCGCTGCTGGCGGATTACCCGAAGCCGACCATCGCCTGCATCCGCGGCTTCTGCCTTGGCGGTGGCTTGCAGGTGGCGATGTTAACGGACATTCGCATCGCCGCCGAGGGCAGCCAATTCGGCATTCCCGCCGCCAGACTCGGAATCGCCTACGGATTCGACGGCCTCAAACACCTGGTGTCGCTGGTCGGCCCCTCCCAGGCCCGCCTGCTGATGTTCACGGGCATGCGGATTGAAGCCAGCGAAGCCGGGCGGATCGGCCTGGTCGACCGCGTGGTACCCGCTGACAAGCTTGCCGACACCGTGCAGGAGATCGCGCGGACCATCTCCGGAAACGCCCCTCTGGCCATCGCGGCAGCCCGGATCACCATCGCGGAGATACTGAAGGACGCCGGGGATCGAGACATGGCCGCGATCAGACAGATCGGCGTCGACTGCATGGACAGCGAGGATTTTCGCGAGGGACGCCGGGCCTTCATGGAAAAACGCGCTCCGCAATTCACAGGTCGCTGAACCGCCACGAAACGCGCCTCCCTTTCCAACCAGCGAAGACGGATAAATGGCCGAAATCGGGATAACGAAGAACAAGGTGCCTGCGGCAGCGCCCTCCCATTGGGGCCCCGCGATCCGTGGCGCGCTTAATCCGACGACGCTGGTGGCGCTTCTGCTGGCGCTGGTTCTGATCTTCCTGGTGGCCAATCCGCTCTTCCAGTTGATCAAGTATAGCTTTACAAAGGCGGCCGACGGCAGTTTTACGTTTGGCAACTACGTTACCGCCTTCGGTCGACCGCGTTATGTGCAGGCGCTGATCAATTCGCTCGAACTCGGCCTTGCCGCAGCCGCCGTGTCCTGCGTCATCGCGGTGCCACTGGCCTGGGGCGTATCCCGGACCAACATGCCCGGCCGCAACTTCATCCATGTGATGGTGCTGGCCTCGTTCCTGATCCCGCCCTTCGTCGGCGCGATCGGCTGGATTCTGCTTGGCGGACCCAACGCCGGCTGGATCAACCGCGGCTGGATGGCCTTGACCGGCGCCTCGTCGGGTCCGTTCAACATTTTCAGCTTCTCGGGACTGGCGCTGGTGACGGCGCTGTATTCCTTTCCGCTGATCTACGTGTTCACCAAATCCGCGCTCGACCTCATCTCCACGGAGATGGAGGAAGCCGCCGCGATCCTCGGCGCAGGTCCCGCGCAGACCACCCTCCGCATCACGCTGCCGCTTGCACTGCCGGCGATCCTCGGATCCGTGCTGCTGGTCTTCCTCGAAGTGCTCGGGCTGTATGGCACGCCGGCGCTGATCGCGATCCCGGCTGGCTTCAATGTCGTGACAACCCAACTGGCGGCATTCTTCGAAAATCCGGTACGTGTCGAAGTCGCGGCCGCGTTCTCGATGCCGATGGTCGGCATCACGATTCTGCTACTCTGGGCCCAGCGTCGGCTGCTGTCGCGCAAGAGCTACGTGACTGTCGGTGGCAAGGGCGGCCATCGCACGCCCATGAACCTCGGCGCGTTTCGCTGGGTACTGTTCGGCTACGCCATGCTGATCGCGGCCATCACCGTGTTCATGCCGCTGATCGTGATCCTGCAGACCTCGTTCAGCAGGGCCTGGGCGGTGCCGATGTCGGGCACGAACTTCACCCTTCGTAATTTTCAGCAGGTACTGTTCGAGCAGGCGACCGTGCGTCAGGCACTGTTCAATACCTTCGAATATGCAATCGTCACCGCCACTATCTGCACCGCGCTCGGCTTTGCCATTGCCTACATCTCGCACCGCAGATTGCTTCCCTTCTCGGGCACGCTGGCCAGCATCACCCTGGCGCCGTTCGCGGTGCCCGGCATCGTGCTGGCGATCTGCTTCTACGCCGCCTATGCGCCGCCGCCATTTTCGCTGTATGGCATGGGCGCGCTGGTGATCATCGCCTTCATTACCCGCTTTCTGCCGATCGCTTTCACCAACTCCAACTCTGCGATCCAGGGCCTCCATCCCGAGCTTGAGGAAGCCGTGCGGATCGCCGGCGGCACCCGGGCCCGAGCATTGTGGCAGGTCGTGCTGCCGATCCTCAAGAAGTCGCTGTTCGGTAGCTGGCTGCTGATTTTCATCATCGGTACCCGCGAACTCTCGACAGCGATGTTCCTGTCCGGCCCGCAGACGCGAGTGATCTCGGTGCTGACGCTCGAACTCAGCGAACAGGGTCAGTACGAAACGCTATCGGCCATTTCCATTCTCCTGCTCGCGGTCACGGCCGTGGTGACCCTGATCGGCACCGCGGTACTGGGTCGCGACTTCATGCTGAGGCGCACCTGATGGACAAGCTCACGCTCACCAACCTGACCAAGAAATACGGCGACACCGTCGTGGTCGACCAGTTGAACCTGAGCCTGCGGCCCGGTGAATTCGTTTCGCTGCTGGGTCCCTCCGGCTGCGGCAAGACCACGACGCTGCGGATGATCGCCGGTTTCGTGACGCCGTCTGCCGGCAGCATCGACATGGACGGCAAGCAGATGTCCTCGGCCGCGGCCTCGCTACCGCCCGAACGGCGCCGGATGTCGATGATCTTCCAGAGCTATGCACTGTGGCCGAACATGACGGTGGCGCAGAACGTCGCCTTCGGGCTGAAAATGCGTAAGGTGTCGAAGGACGAGATCCAGCGCCGCGTCAACCAGATCCTCGGCGTGGTGCAGCTCGACCATCTCGCCGCACGCTATCCCAACGAATTGTCCGGGGGTCAGCAGCAGCGCGTCTCGCTGGCGCGCGCGCTGGTGGTCAAGCCGGAAATCCTGCTGCTCGACGAGCCGCTGTCGAACCTCGACGCCAACCTGCGCGAGGAGATGCGCGGTGAGATCCGCCGCCTGCACAATGAATTCGGCATCACCTCGATCTATGTCACCCATGATCAGGCCGAGGCGATGACGACGTCGGACCGCATCGCTGTCATGAACAAGGGCCGGATCGAGCAGATTGACGATCCGCTGACGCTCTATGCACGGCCAAAGACGCGCTACGTCGCCGAGTTCATCGGCCGCTCCAACATCCTTGACGGGCGGACCAATGGTGCCAGCGTTGCCTTCAACGGATTCGAGATTTCCACCGCCCGGCTTAATGCCCGCGGTGTAATTCGCACCGAGGAATTCTCGCTTCGCACACAGAACATCGGGCTTCACGCGAATTGCCCGCAAGGCGATTCGATCATCCTGCCCGGCAGCATCATCGAGCGCGCCTTCCTTGGCGAGACCTGGGACTATGCGTTCCAGTCCGAAACCTCCAATCTCCGGCTGCGCATCATGTCGCCGCCACTCCATGTGTTCGACGTGGGCCAGAAGGTGTGGCTGGAAATCAACCCGTCACACATCATTCCGATCCAGGACGACCAGCATGCTTGACGCCGCCAAGGCCACCGACGCCACCGCTGCCCTGAAGCCCCCCGCCGCGCTACCATTGGCGCGCTTCAAGGTGCTCGATCTGACGCTGGCGCGCGCCGGGCCATCCTGCGTTCGCACCCTCGCCGATTGGGGCGCCGACGTCATCCGCATCGAGCCACCGCCGAGTGATTCCGAAAGCAGTGAATTGCTCGGCAAGCGTGACGGTTCGGATTTCCAGAACCTGCATCGTAACAAGCGCGCGATAACACTGAACCTGAAAAACGAACGGGGACGTGAAATCTTCATGCGGCTTGCCGACACCGCCGACGTCATCGTCGAGAACATGAGACCGGGCGTCACCAAGCGCCTCGGCGTCGATTACGAAGCGGTGACGGCCCGCAACCCGAAGATTGTGTATGGCAGTATTTCCGGCTTCGGCCAGATCGGCCCCTATGCCGAGCGCCCCTCGCTTGATCAAATCGCCCAAGGCATGGCGGGCATCATGTCGGTGACTGGTCTCCCCGGCCAAGGGCCCGTGCGCGCGGGCGTCGCCGTGACCGACCTGATGGCCGGCGCCTTTCTGGCCCAGGGCCTGCTCATCGCGTTGCTCGAACGCGAGGTGAGCGGCGAAGGTCGCTGGGTTCAGACCTCGCTGATCGAAGCGGGCATCAACCTGCTCGACTTCCAGGCCGCGCGCTGGCTGATGGACGGCAAGGTACCGCCGCAGGAAGGCAATTTCCATCCCACCATCACGCCGATGGGCCTTTATCCCACCGCCGACAGCTTCCTCAACATCGCGGCCAACAGCGACAAGAATTTCACGACCTTCTGCCGTGTGGTTGAACGGGAGAGAATGGCGACCGATCCGCGCTTCGCCAACTCCGGCCTGCGCGGCCGCAACAAGGATGCTCTGAACGCGCTGATCGCCGATGCGCTGCGTCAGAGAACAACCCGCGAATGGTTTGATATATTGGTTGCCGCAGGCATCCCCTGCGGACCGGTCTATGCCATCAACGAGGTATTCGCCGATCCGCAGGTGAAAGCCCTGGGGATCACGCAGTCGGTTACCCATCCGCGCCTTGGCGACATCGACCTTGTCGCGCAGCCCTGCACGATCACCGGATTTGATCGCGAGATCCGGCACGCCACCCCTGATCTCGGCGAGCAGACCGAAACCGTACTGACTTCGCTAGGCTACAGCGCCAACGAGGTGGCGGATCTGAGGATCGCTGGCGTCATATAGCTTCCCGTAGCGACCTGCAGTCATTAATCTCCGCTATCTGAACAGGCTATATGCGCACCAGCCTGACGCACGGGAGACCAGATGGCCGGCGGAATATCCATTCATGCGGTCGACGTGGCCAGTGGACGCCCGGCGGTGGGCCTGCGGGTTGAAATCTGGCGGATCGATCCGTTACGCAGCCAGATCGCCGACGGCCAGCTTGGCGCCAACGGCACGCTGGATCATCGGATCACCCACGGCGCCGGTATCGAAGCCGGCGAATATGAAGTGCTGTTCCATCTCGGCGAATTCTTCGCCGACCAGGCCGGCGCCGGCTTTCTCACTATGGTGCCGTTCCGTTTCAGGATCGAGCAGACCGATGAGCATTTTCACCTGCCGCTGAAATTCACCCGCTGGGGCTATTCGCTGTTTCGCGGCGCCTAGTCTAGAGCGGGATCGTAACGGGTTTAACCGGGGCGCACTTGTCCCGGACGCGATGCGGCACAAAGCGCTGCTTCGCAGAGCCGGGAGCGTAGCGAACGCTGGCGTTTGGTATGGTCCCGGCTCCGCGGTGCACTACGCCTCCTGGCGGAGGCGCAATGCACCGCGTCCGGGACACGATTTCAGCGAGCAAAAACACGCTCCGCGGCGCCTCAGCTCGTCAGCCGCTTTGACAGGCCGGCGACGCGTTCCATGATCGCCATCAGCGCCACCGTGGCGATGATCAGAACGCTGGATAGCGCCGCGATGGTCACGTCGAGCTTGCTCTCGAGATCCTGCCACATCCGGATCGGCAGCATGTCGGTGGCGGCATCGCGCAGGAACAGCGACACCGGCACGTTGTCGAACGACGACATGAAGGCGATGAAGGCGCCAGCGATGATCCCCGGGCGGATCAGCGGCAACACGATTCGCCGGAACGTATAGAAGCGGCTGGCCCCCAGCGCCGTGGAGCTCTCCAGCAGCGCAGGCTCAAGCTGGGTCAGCGCCGCCACGGTGTTGCGGACCACGTAAGGAACGCACACGACCGTGTGGCCGATCACCAGGGTCAGGATGGAGACCGGCATGCCGACCAGCGAGAACAGCATCAGCGCCGACAGGCCGAAGGCCAGCGCCGGCAGCACCAGCGGCGACATGAACAGCGAATCGAGAATCCGTGCCGACAGGGTCGGCGAGCGCGAGATCGCCAGCGCGGCGGCGACGCCGAGCACCACCGAGAGGCCGGTCGACCACATCGCTACCACAAAACTGTTGCGCGCCGCGAAGTGAAGCTGCCAGGCGTCCCATAATTCGACGTACCAGCGTGTCGAATAGCCCGGTGGCGGGAATTTGAGCGAGAAGCCGTTGGTGAAGGAGACGATCAACACCACCAGCGACGGCGCGATGATGACGATCAGCGCGACAATCGCGATCACGGTCATGATCACTTCGTAGCTGATGGCTTCCCAGGTACGCTTGCGTCCGCCCATCGCTCAGCCTCCGCCATAGCCGCGGGACAGCCGGCCCAGCATGTTGAAGGCCGAGACCACCGCGAGGACCGCGAGCAGAAAGATGATCGAGATCGCGCCGGCAAACGGCCAGTTCTGCAAGGTGGAGGCCTGCTGGTAGAGATACATCGGCATGAACAGCATCTGGCCGCCGCCGATCAGCGACTGCGTGATGAAGGCGGTGATCGCGGCGGCAAAGGTCAACGTGCAGCCGGCGATCACGCCGGGCAGCGACAGCGGCAGCACCACGCGCCAGAAGGTGCGCCAGCTTCCGGCCCCGAGCGAACAGGAGGCGTCCTCGAGGTTCAGGTCGATGCGACCGAGCGCGGTGATCAGCGGCAGCGTCATCAGCGGCATCTGTACCTGCGCGAGCACCAGCACGACGCCGAACTGGGTGTAAAGCAGCTTGATCGGCGTATCGACCATGCCGGTCGACAGCAGCGTCGTATTGATGATGCCCTGGCGGCCGAGAATGACGATCCAGGCAAAGGTCCGCACCACGACGCTGGTCAGCAGCGGCAGCAGAACGATGAGAATGATCAGCGTCTGCAGGCGCGGCCCGACCCGATGGTAGAGCCAGGCGATCGGAAAGCCGAGGACGAGGCACAGCAGTGTCACTTCCACGCCGAGCAGCAGCGTCGAGCCGAGCACGCCAAGACTGAACGGATCGGTCAGAAAATGAACATACTGGCCGATGCCCCAGACGGCACTGGCCGGATCATTGTGCAGGGAAAGGACGAACAGCTGCAGCAGCGGCGCGACGAAGAACACCAGGAAGAACAAGGCCAGCGGCAGCGCCAGCCCGATACTGTAGGATGTTGCGTCGCGCGGAACCGATGCAGCCGACATGGCGGGTCTCAGATCCTGATTTCGCGATTGAAGCGTTCGATCCACGCCGAGCGCTGCTCGTTGATCTTCTTCCAGTCCTGGAACACGAACTTCTTCTTCAGGTCGTCGCTGTCCTTCGCCAGCACACGCGCAATCTCGCCGCCCATCGCGACCTTCGAATTGGTCGGGACGATCAGATAGGGCGAGTTCATCAAGATGGACTGCACCTCGGGCGACAGCGCCGCCTCGATCAGCTTGAAGGCCAGCTCCTTGTTCGGCGAGTTCTTGACGATATGGATCGTGGTCTTGAAGGCGATGGCACCCTCCTTCGGCGCCACGAACTCGACCGGCACGCCGCGGGCCTTGAGAATCTGGATGGCGTTGAAATTGCCCGGCGAGATGTCGACCTGGCCCTGCTGAAACAAGGTCGCCAGCGCCCCCGGATTGGCCGCCACCGCCGCCAGATTGGGTTTCAACGCTTCGAGCGCCTTGAAGCCCGGATCGATATTGGTTTCGGAGCCGCCATGCATGCGCGCGACCTCGACCAGCCAGCCGGTGCCCAGCGTCGAATTGAGGTTGGTGATGCCGACGCGCCCCTTGTATTCCGGCTTCCACAGATCCGCCCATGAGGTCGGCGCGGTCTTGATGGTCTCGGGATTGTAGGTAAGACCGACGACCTGGAAGAACGGCGCCGGGCCGGTGACCTCCTGGGCTTCGCCGATCAGGTCCTTGAAGTAGGCGCTCTTCTCCACCGGATAGGGCTCGACCAGGTCCTGCGCGATCGCGACCAGCGCCGGGCCCGGATCGTGCAGCATGACGTCGATCGGCGGATTGCCGCGCGACGCGTTGATCTTGGCGATCTGGTCGACCGACAGCATCGGGTCGAGCACGATCGCCGCGTCGGCGTTCGCCTTGCGGAAGGCGGGCACGAGGACCGCCTTGTGCGCCTCTTCCCAGCTTCCGGTAAAGGTCGCGAACACCAGCGGGCGCGCCTGCGCATAGCTCAGGCCGGGAAACGCCCTGGTGGCGCCCAGCGCCAATGCGGTGGTCAAGAGGCTTCGGCGATTGATCATCAGGCTGCTCCCGTTGAGATTCATGTTGCGTTCAAATGGATGCGGAGAAGACATTGGCGAGCGTCGGCGCGAGCGGTGCGACGCGCACCGCAACGCCGTTCTCCAACAGGCGGGTCTCCCCGAAACGCGCCTGCGAGACTTTGACCGCGGAGCCGTCTCCCATCATGACTTCATGGACGACAGTGGCGCCGAGCGGCAGCGCCATTCCGACCACGCCGGCAAAGCCGCTGTCGTCGCTGACGAATTGCAGATGCTCGGGCCGGATACAGACGGTGACACGTCCGCCTTCCGCAACCGGCTGCGCCGGAGATCGCGTCACGATGTCGGCCCCGGCATCGAGCCGCACCTTTGCACCCGTCGCATCGGCCGCGAGCAGCGTGCCGGCCATGCGGTTGGTCGATCCGACGAAGGTGTTGACGAACAGCGTGCGCGGACGGTCGTAGACATCGGAGGGCGAGCCGAACTGTTCGAGGTGCCCCTGGCTGAGAACAGCGACCCGGTCGGCCATCGACAAAGCTTCTTCCTGATCGTGCGTGACAATCAGCGTGGTAATCCCGGAGACGCGTTGCAGCCGCTTGACCTCGATCTGCATGTCCAATCGCAAATTCTTGTCCAGCGCGGCGAATGGTTCGTCGAGCAGCAGGATCGAGGGCTTGATCGCCAGCGCACGGGCCAGCGCCACGCGCTGCTGCTGGCCGCCGGACAATTGCCGTGGCAGACGCTCGCCCATCGCCGACAACTGTACCAGTTCAAGCAGCCGCCGCGCCTCGCGCTTCTGCGTCGCCTTGTCGACGCCGCGCGCGGCCAGCCCATAGGCGACGTTCTCGGCAATCGTGAAATGTGGAAACAAGGCGTAGTTCTGAAACACGATGCCGACGGCGCGGCGATTGGGCGGCAGCCGGTCGACGATGTCATCGCCGATGATGATGCGCCCCTGGGTCTGGGCGATGAAGCCGGCCACGATGCGCAGCAAGGTGGTCTTGCCGCAGCCCGACGGACCCAGCAGGGCAATGATTTCGCCACCCTTCACATCGAGGTTGATGTTCTCGACAGCGATGGCGCCACCCGGGTAGCGATGGGTGATGCCGTCGACGACGAGCGAACGACTTCCCTTTGCCTCAGCCAACATCCGCTCCTCCTGATATCAGCGAGAAAGCAATTTCTGTGCCCTCGCATCGTCCTGCCGTGGCATTAGCGCATTACCGCTCCAGGATACCGGCCATCAGACAGCCGCGGCGGCAGGACCCGGCCGTTCCGGCAGATCGTCGAGATGGCACGCCGCCCACTGCCCGTCGTCGCGCGATCGCAGTTCTGGCTCGTCGATCCGGCAGCGATCGAACACATAGGGACAGCGAGTGTGGAAGCGGCAGCCGCTGGGCGGATTGATCGGGCTCGGCACGTCGCCCTTGAGGATGATCGGGTTGCGATCCGCGCCGGGATCCGGCAGCGGCACAGCCGAGAGAAGTGCCTGGGTGTAGGGATGCTTGGGCGCCGTAAAGATCTGCTGCCGGCCAGCCATCTCGACGATCTTGCCGAGATACATCACCGCGACGCGGTGCGTCATGTGCTCGACCACGGCGAGGTCGTGGCTGATGAACAACAGCGCCAGGCCGAACTGCCGCTGCAGGTCCTGCAGCAGATTGACGATCTGCGCCTTGACCGAGACGTCGAGCGCCGAGACCGCCTCGTCACAGACGATCAGCTCGGGCTCCGCCGCCAGCGCCCGCGCGATGCAGATGCGCTGGCGCTGGCCACCGGAAAATTCATGCGGCCGGCGGTCCAGCGCATCGCGCGGCAGGCGCACGGTATCCATCAGCGCCGCGACCTTGGCTTCCAGTTCGGCGGCATCTTTCGCCAGGCCGAAATTACGGATCGGCTCGGCCAGGATGTCGCGCACGCGCATCCGCGGATTGAGGCTCGAGAACGGATCCTGGAACACCACCTGGACGCGGCGGCGCATGCCGCGCAGGCTGCCAGGCGGCAGGTCGTCGATGCGCTGGCCGTCCAGTACCAATTGCCCGGAAGTGATATCGAACAGCCGCAGGATGGCGCGACCGACCGTCGACTTGCCGCAGCCGGACTCGCCGACCAGCGACAGCGTCTCGCCACGCGCGACCTCGAAGGACACGCCGTCCACCGCGTAGACAACGGCCTTGCGGCTGAACAGGCCGCCGCGAACCGGAAAATGCTTCTTGAGATCGTTGACCTGGAGCAGCGGGGCGCTCATGCCGCCACCGCCGCTTTCGTCGCGTAATGGCAGGCGGCGATATGGCGCGGCGCCTTCTCTTCCAGACCGGGCGCATAGGTGCGGCACAGATCGGTGACCAAAGGACAGCGTCCGGCAAACACGCAGCCCTCGATGCGCGCCTTCAGACTCGGCACCTGGCCGGGAATTTCCGCGAGACGCCGTGCTGTGCCGGATAGCGAGGAGCCAAGCCTCGGCACGGCGCCGAGCAGCCCCTGGGTATAGGGATGACGCGGCGAGCGGAACAGGTCCGCGACCAGCGCCTCCTCGACCTTGCGGCCGGCATACATCACCATGACGCGCTCGGCGACCTGGGCGACCACGCCGAGATCGTGGGTGATCAGCACGATCGCAGCGCCGACGCGGCGCTTGAGATCGAGCATCAACTGCAGGATCTGCGCCTGGATGGTGACGTCGAGCGCCGTGGTCGGCTCGTCGGCGATCAGCAGTCGCGGATTGCAGGCGAGCGCCATCGCGATCATCACGCGCTGGCGCTGGCCGCCAGAGAGCTGGTGCGGATACTCACGGACGCGACGCCCCGGTTCGGGGATGCCGACCAGGGTCAGCATCTCCACCGCGCGCGCCTCGGCAGCCTGCTTGTCCAGTCCCTGGTGCATCCGCAGCGTCTCGCCGATCTGGCGACCGACGGTCAGCACCGGATTGAGGCTGGTCATCGGCTCCTGAAAGATCATCGAAATGTCGTTGCCGCGGATCGACCGCATCTCGTGTTCGGAGAGTTGCAGCAGGTCCTTGCCCTGGAAACGAACGGCACCCGCGATCTTGCCCGGAGGCTCGGGGATCAGCCGCAGCAGCGACATCGCAGTCACCGACTTGCCGCAACCGGACTCTCCGACAATGGCCAGCGTCTCGCCCTCGTCGACATGGAACGAGACGCCATCGACGGCACGGTTGATGCCCTCGGGGGTGCGAAAATGGGTCCGCAGGTTCTCGACTTCGAGCAATGCCATCGACAGGTTTCCTACAGACTTTTGGCCATGCGCGGATCGAGCGCATCGCGCAGGCCGTCGCCGAGCAGATTCACGGAGAGCACGGCGGCCGACAGGAACAGCGCAGGAAAGAACACGATGAATGGCTTGACCTGCCATAGCGCCCTGCCCTCAGCCATGATGTTGCCCCAGGACGGAATGGTTGGCGGCGTGCCGGCCCCGATGAAGGACAGAATGGATTCCACGATCATCGCGCTGGCGCAGATATAGGTGGCCTGGACCAGCATCGGCGCCAGGGTGTTGGGCAAAATGTGGCGCAGGATGATCATCGGCGTTCGCGTGCCGGAGGTCACGGCGGAGTCGACATAGGCTTGCTCGCGCAGCGACAGCACGACGCTGCGCACCAGACGCGTCACGCGCGGGATCTCGGCGATCGTGATCGCCACGATGACGTTGCCGACGCTGCCCCGCGTCACCGCCATCAGCGCAACCGCCAGCAGGATCGGCGGGATCGACATCAGCCCGTCGATGAACCGCATGATGATGCCGTCGGTCCAGCGCACGAAACCCGCGACGAGGCCGATGGCGAGACCGGCGAGCGTGGCGAGCATGGCCACCGAAAGCCCGACGGTGAGCGAGACCC
>NZ_JANXTC010000158.1:0-5423 GCF_025356345.1 Tardiphaga sp. | reverse complement strand
CAGCAATTCGGCCGCCTCGCGGATTTCCTCGCCGCCCTTGATCTCCTCGACGCCGATGTTGAGCAGGCCGACGGTCGGCCGCTCCAGATCGAACAACGCCGACGCCATGGCGCTGCCCATCACGGCCAGCGCCATCAGATGATGCGCATCGCCGCCAATGGTGGCGCCGAGATCGAGCACCACCGAATCGCCGCGCGTGGTCGGCCAGATCGCCGCCAGCGCCGGGCGCTCGATGCCGTCGAGCATGCGCAGGCAGAACCGCGCCATCGCCATCAGCGCGCCGGTATTGCCGGCGGATACCGCGACGTCCGCTTCGTCCTTCTTCACCGCCTCGATGGCCTGCCACATCGACGACACTCGGCGGCCGCGGCGCAGCGCCTGGCTCGGCTTGTCGTGCATGCTGACGGCGACGTCGGTGTGAATCACCCGGGAAACCGCCTTCAGCGCCGGATGCTTCGCCAGTTCGGCGTCGATCAGGACGCTGTCGCCGAACAGCAGGAATTCACTGTCGGGGTGTCGGGTCAGGGAAATGGCGGCGCCGGGAATGACCACCGATGCGCCAATATCGCCACCCATGGCGTCTAGCGCGATGCGAACCTTTTTCGGCATGAAAGTCCCGGAAACCTGTCTCTTGCGACCCCGAACGCATCGGGCCGCGAACGGATGCTCACCGCAGTGGATGGCGAGCGGCGGAGGTATCGAAATAAACCCTGTTCGAGTCCGGACAATAGCGTTTCCGTGACCCGACACAACATCTTGACCCGGCGTAATTATCTCGCCAGTCGCCGACGCCCGAAATCAGAACCGGGCGGCGGTCACCCCGGACAGGCGGGATGTCATCAGAAAGCGGCGGCACCCTGCTGTCCCGCTTTGCTCAGTCTTCCATTTCGTCCCTGCCGTCTCGTGATCCGCCGGTCCATCCCTTGGGCTTCGTGGCGCCCGCGCCCTCCTTCAGCGCCTTCAGCACCGCGAAAGGGTGCTCTTTCGGGTCGATGACCTCAACTGGCGCTTCGAATACCGCGTCCGGCTTGCGCGGATAGGGGTTGAGCCCGAGATAAAGCGCGTCGGTGGCCAGTCGGCCAAGGTCGATGATGCCGTTTTCGATTGGCTCCGGCGGATCCGGCGTCTCCTCGTCGCTCTCGATGTCCTCATCGACCGATTCGGCCAGTTCGCGAATCTGCGACGGCGGCGCGAACATCAGGTCGATCGCCTCGTCGAAATCGCTTTCCATCGCGTCCAGTGTCACCACGCAGGTCTGCCCGACGCGGCCCCAGACGCGGCCGGTGACATGGACATGGCCGCCCTTGATCGGGGTGACCAGCAGCGAGGCCCTGGCCGAGGCCACGCCGAGCAGCCCGCCAAGGCTCGCCATCGCCTCCCGCTCCTGCGGATTGGCCTCGATGTCGCGTGCCACCCCGGTCTCCGGGATCTGGATCACCGCGATCGGCACGCTCCAGGGGTTGGAGGTGTCGGTTGGGCGTTCGGGTCTTCTCATGTCGTTACCAAAGTTGTCGCGGCCGACGGAAATCGCCAGGCACCGCTTGTCAGCGTTGTTGCATCAAGGGCGGCGAGGTCGGAATTCGCCGTCTCGACATAGGCGGCCAGACGCCGCGCCTGCGCGAGCTCCGTACCATTGTAGATGTTTTTCGACAGCGCCAGCGCCAACGGCTCCCGCCCTGCCCCGAGAGCCATATCATAGGCGGCGGCCCGGCCGTAAAAGGCGCGGCCGAATTCCTGCATTTTCTTCGGCACCCGAAGGTCGCTGGTGCCCAGTTCGCGCAGATTGTCATCGAGATCGCCGCAGAAATGGTCGAACAGACCCTGCGACAGGCCCGATTTGGCATCGAGATGCCGCAGCACCATCCACAGGTGCAGCAGCAACATGTCGAAACGTCCGTTAACCGTGTCCGGCACCGCTAAGTCCCGATAAAACAACGGTTCTCGCGCTTGCGCCACGATGGTGCCATAGATGGACTCAATGGTGCCGCGCAATGGCGTCGGGGTTTTCCGGAAGTGATTGAACGGCCAGACCATCTTGAGTTCCTCAGGCGGGCCCCATGGGCACGCGGATGTTGCATTCAGAGGTTCTGCCCGGTACGTCAACGCCTCGCACGATGCAAGAGGATGGGGTCCGCGCCGCGATGACAATTTCGAGCCATATCGACGCCAGCCACCGGCCAAGGCGTGGCTTTCGCCACCTCCGCGCCGCCCTGACCGTTGCCGCCATCTGCCTGTCGCTGGGCGCCTGCGCCGAGCAATACCAGAAGGGCTACATCATGCCGATCGGCGCGCTGGAGCAGATTCCGATCGGCGCCAGCCAGGACCAGGTGCTGATCGTCATGGGCACGCCCTCCACCGTCGCCACGCTATCAGGCGAAGTGTTCTATTATATCTCGCAGCGCGCCGAGCGCGCGGTGGCCTTCATGCCGCAGAAGGTCACCGACCAGCGCGTCGTCGCGATCTATTTCGACAAGAATCGCAAAGTTAACCGGCTTGCCAATTATGGGCTGCAGGACGGCAAGATCTTCGACTTCATCAGCCGCACCACGCCGACCTCCGGCCAGGAAATGAGCTATCTGACGCCGCTGTTCAAGCTGATCAGCTTCCGATAGTCCCGGCGACATAAATCCCGAAGCAAGCCCCGCGGCGTATGTCGCGGGGCTTTTGTTTTGTCGGGCTGACCAGCCGCCTGCGTCAAAGGTCGTCTTGCTGACCTTGCGGCAGCGCCTTACGTTGGTCCAACACCAAAATCATAACGACAAAAATTTTTAGGGAAGAGACCATGACAAGCCTGATCACGCGCCGAGGCCTGCTGTCGGCTACCGCGGCGTTATCCGCGACATCCCTGCTGCCGCGCGCCAGCCGAGCCGCCGGCGAATGGCGCCCAACCGAAAACGTCCGTATCATCGTCCCCGCCTCGGCCGGCGGCTCGACCGACGTGATGGGGCGCCTGCTCGCCGCGCATCTGCAAACGGCGTGGGGCCAGTCGGCCGTGGTCGAGAACCGCTCCGGCGGCGGCGGCACCATCGGCACCGCCGAAGTGGCGCGGTCAAAGGGCGACGGCCACACCATCCTGGTCGGCAATCCCGGTCCTAATGCGATCGCCTACAGCATCTTCCGCAACCTGCCCTACAAGCCGGAGCAGTTGATCCCGATCAGCAACATGATCCGGATCCCCAACATCGTCTGCGCGCATCCCAGCGTGCCGATCAAGACCATCCCGGAGCTGATCGCCTATATCAAGGCCAACCCTGACAAGCTCAATTACGGCTCGTCCGGTGTCGGCCAGAGCCCGCATTTGACCGGCGCGTGGTGGCTGCAGCTCACCGGGCTGAAAATGCAGCACGTTCCGTTCCGCGGCGCCGGACCCGCGCTGCAGGCCGCGCTCGCCGGCGATATCCAGATCCTGTTCGACAACCTCTACCCGTCGCTGCCGCAGGTGCTCGACGGCAAGCTGAACGCGCTTGCGGTAACCACGACGGAGCGCAGCGCGCAGGCGCCGAACGTGCCGGCGATGCGCGAAACCGCGCCGGAACTGGCAAAGTTCGACGTCTCCTCATGGTTTGGCGTGTTCTATCCGAAAGGCACGCCGCAAGCGGCGGTGGACTCGCTGAACGGCGAGATCAAGGTGCTGCTGGCGCGCGCCGACATCCAGAAAACCATCGCCACGATGGGCGCCGTATCCGACTACGGCACCCCCGCGCAGTTCGCGACCTTCATCGACGCCGAGACCGCCAAGTTCAAGACCATCATCGACAAGGAAGGTCTGAAGATGGATGTGAACTGAGCTCAACCGAGCTCGCCTTCCTTGTCCGGAGGCGTTGGAGGGTTCTTCAAATTAACGCGCCGACCGGGTACCAGGCCATGTTCAAAATCCCGCGACACCCGTCGCGGGATTTTTCACTTGGACTCGCGAAACCCATCACCCCAAATTCCTGCGACGATGGGTTTCGCTCCGCTCTACCCATCCTACAAAAACACCAATTCAATGCGCCAGTGCGTAGGATGGGTAGAGCGCAGCGAAACCCATGACAATGCATTACCGCTCTCCAAATCCGCCAACCCCATCGGAGACGCAACCGCCCCAGTCGACTGAATAGATTCCTTCCCTGACCATTTTTGCAGATGACGATTATGGCCAATCGCGAACCCGACTGACATGCATGTGCTTCACGGGATTGAAGTGAACATCGTTGAAGTGGCGCTCGAAGTCGGTTTCATCCCTTATTGTGTGCTCCCAAAATCGCCGCTGCCATATGACGCTCACCTTTCGCATCACGGCTGATCGATCTTTGCTCCGCCAACGGCAGCGCGCGCGAGAACGCACTTTTGATCAACCTCCATCTCGTCGAAAAATCAGCGTTACCTTCCGGCAGCGTCCAGATGGCGTGGAGATGATCCGGCCATACAACCATCGCATCAATCTCGAACGAATGTCGTTGGCGGGTATACCGAAAAGCTGCTCGCAGATCCGAGATGTGATCGATCAATCGTGAAGACCTACGATCGGCGAGATTAACCGTAAAGAAATAGCATCCACCGCGAAGGAAATTTCGTCGGTATCGCGTCATGTCCGCTCCATTCAGAAGCAGTAATAGCTCACCTCAGCCTAAGCGCATTTTATGAGCGTTCCGCGGGATGGGTAGAGCTCTTGCGAAACCCATCGCCCCAAAATACGAGAGGCGATAGGTTTCGCTCCGCTCTGCCCATCCTACAAAAACATCACCTTAATGCGCCAGGATCGCCAGCAGCAGCAGCGCCACGATGTTGGTGATCTTGATCATCGGGTTGACCGCCGGGCCCGCCGTGTCCTTGTAGGGATCACCGACGGTGTCGCCGGTCACCGCGGCCTTGTGGGCGTCCGAGCCCTTGCCGCCATAATGGCCGTCCTCGATGTACTTCTTGGCATTGTCCCAGGCGCCGCCGCCCGAGGTCATCGAGATCGCCACGAACAGGCCGGTGACGATGACGCCGAGCAGCATCGCGCCGACCGCCGAGAACGCCGCCGACTTGCCGGCCGCGCCGCCGCCAGCAATCGCGTAGATCAGGAAATACACCACCACCGGTGACAGCACCGGCAGCAGCGATGGAATGATCATTTCCTTGATCGCCGCCTTGGTCAGCAGGTCGACGGCCTTTTTGTAGTCGGGCTTGTCGGTGCCCTGCATGATGCCCGGCTTCTCACGGAACTGACGGCGCACTTCTTCCACGATCGCGGAAGCCGCGCGGCCTACCGCGGTCATGCCCATCGCGCCGAACAGATACGGCAACAAGCCACCAAATAGCAGGCCAACGACGACAAACGGATTGGTCAGCGAGAAGTCAGGGATTACCCCCTGGAAGTACGGATATTTGGCCGCGTTGGCGATGAAGAATTTGAGATCCTCACTGTACGCAGCGAACAGCACCAGCGCGCCGAGACC
>NZ_JANXTC010000136.1:0-2023 GCF_025356345.1 Tardiphaga sp. | reverse complement strand
ATGTCGCCGCGCGCGCCGGGCGCGACGTGGTGCTGTATGCGCGCTCGGCCGCCGCCGCCGAGGCGATGCAGACCCTGCGCGAAAGCCCGCGGCTGCCGGGCGTCGCGATCGATGCCTCGGTGTTCGTCACCGCCGATCTCGCGCTCGCCGCCCGCGCCGACGTAATTTTGCTCGCCGTGCCCTCGCAGCAATTGCGCGTAGCCCTCGCCGCGCTGGCGCCGCTGCTGCCACCGGGCGTGCCGGTCGTCGCCTGCGCCAAGGGCATCGAGCACGGCACCCGCAAATTCATGACCGAGGTCATCGAGGACGTGGCGCCAAATGCGGTGGCCGCGATCCTGTCGGGACCCAATTTTGCCGACGATGTCGCCAAGGGCTTGCCAACGGCGGTCACGCTGGCTTGCGCCGACGAGAGCATCGCGATCGATCTCGTGCTGGCGCTGGGCTCGGCAACGTTCCGGCCCTATCACACCACCGACGTGCGCGGCGTCGAGATCGGCGGCGCAGCGAAGAATGTGCTGGCGATCGCGGCGGGTATCGTCGCCGGCAAACAGCTTGGTGCGTCCGCGCTGGCGGCGCTGACGACACGTGGCTTCAGCGAATTGCTGCGGCTCGGCCGCGCCTGCGGCGCGCGCAACGAAACGCTGTCCGGACTGTCGGGTCTCGGCGACCTGATCCTGAGCTGCTCCAGCGCGCAGTCGCGAAACTTCTCGCTCGGCGCGGCCCTCGGCCGCGGCGAGGCGCCTGCGCGCAACAGACTTGCGGAGGGCGAATTCACCGCGCCGGTTCTGATGGAGCTGGCGGCTTCCAAAAATGTCGATATGCCAGTCGCCGGCGCCGTCGCCGCGATTCTCGGCGGCACCGCGACCATCGATCAGGCAATCGAAGGCCTGCTGACGCGGCCGTTCAAGGCAGAGGGATAAGTTCATGGCGCACTGGCTGGTGAAATCGGAGCCCTCGACCTGGTCATGGGATCAGCAGGTCGCCAAAGGCGCCACGGGCGAGGCCTGGACCGGCGTGCGCAACCACACCGCCAAGCAATACATGATGAAGATGAAGAACGGCGACCGCGCCTTCTTCTATCATTCCAACGAGGGCAAGGAGATCGTCGGCATCGCCGAGATCATCAAGGAGCACTATCCGGACCCGACTGACGAATCAGCCAAATTTGTCTGCGTCGATATCAAGGCCGACAAGCCGCTGACGATTCCCGTGACATTGGCGGCGATCAAGGCTGATCCGCGTTTTGCCGAAATGGCGCTGCTGAAATATTCGCGGCTGTCGGTGCAGCCGGTGACGGACGCCGAATGGAAGATGATCCGCAAGCTTGGCGGGTTGTAGGCGTGCGATGGCCCGCGCCCCTTTCGGAAAGCGGCGACACGGCCCCGTCGGCGGCGGTCGGCGATCCTGCCGTCTTCATCATTGCCAATACCCTGCTGTTGCCGGTGCCGCTGGTGCCGGAGATCCTGCTCTACGTTGCCCGCGAGGCGGTGCCGCTATGGACCAGGACCGAAAACGAGATCAACGAGATCGGCCTGCCGCCGCCGTTCTGGGCGTTTGCCTGGGCCGGCGGCCAGGCACTGGCACGCTACGTTCTCGATCACCCTCAACACGTCGCCGGAAAAACCGTGATTGATCTCGCCTCCGGTTCGGGTCTGGTGGCGATCGCTGCCGCCAAAGCCGATGCCAGCCGCGTCGTCGCCTATGATATCGATGCGTTTGCGCGCACGGCCATCGCGCTGAATGCGAGCAAAAACAAGGTGGCGATCGAGGCGTCCGGGGATGACCTGCTGGCAGGCGTCGCGGCGCCGGCAGCCGAAACGATTCTGGCCGGCGATATTTTTTACGAGCGCGATACCGCGGCGCGGGCATTCGACTTTCTCAGCGCCAGGGCCGCGCAGGGGGCCACCGTGCTGATCGGCGACCCCGGCCGCGGTTTTTTGCCTATGGAGAAGTTGCGAAAGATTGCCGAGTACGAAGTGCCGGTGACGCGCGATCTCGAAGATGTCGACATCAAGCTCACCGC
>NZ_JANXTC010000095.1:0-5914 GCF_025356345.1 Tardiphaga sp. | reverse complement strand
GAATTCGACGTCGACCTGTTCGTGATCGGAGGCGGTTCGGGCGGGGTGCGCGCGGCCCGCATCGCCGCTACCCATGGCGCCAGGGTGGCGGTCGCCGAAGAATACCGGATGGGCGGCACCTGCGTGATCCGCGGCTGCGTGCCGAAGAAGCTGATGGTCTATGCCTCGCACATCCGCCGCGATATCGACGACGCTGCGGGTTTCGGCTGGACGATTCCGACTGCGACCTTCGACTGGCCGACTTTCATCGCCAACAAGGACAAGGAGATCGCCCGGCTCGAGGGCATCTATGCCGCCAATGTCGAGAAGGCCGGCGCTCGCACCGTCAAGGCCCGCGCGGTATTTGAGGATCCGCATATGCTTCGTCTCTCCACCGGCGAGGCCGTGCGCGCCAAACATATCCTGATCGCCACCGGCGGCGCGCCCAATCATGGCCAGGCCATCCCGGGCATCGAGCACGTCATCTCGTCCAACGAGGTGTTCGATCTGCCGACCTTGCCGAAACGCATCGTGATCCAGGGCGGCGGCTACATCGCGCTGGAATTCGCCTGCATTTTCGCCGGCTTCGGGTCCGACGTGACGGTGATCTATCGCGGCGACAATATTTTGCGCGGCTTCGATGAGGACGTCCGGGCCCATGTCCGCGGCGAGATGGAGAAGGAGGGGATCACCATCCTCACCGGTTGCGTCGTCAACGCGGTGGAGAAGCACGGCCACGAATTCACCTCGCATCTGTCGAACGGGTCGAGCCTCGCCTCCGACCAGGTGATGTTCGCGATCGGACGCCATCCCAACATCGCCGGTCTCGGCTTGGAAAAGGCCGGTGTGGATGTCAAATCTGCCCATGGCGGGATCGCCGTCAACGAATTCTCGCAGACCAACGTGCCGCACATCTACGCGGTTGGCGACGTCACCAACCATATCAATTTGACGCCGGTGGCGATTCGCGAGGGCCACGCTTTCGCCGATACGGTGTTCGGCAAACGGCCGGTGAAGGTCGACCACAGCAACATCGCGACCGCTGTATTCACGCAGCCGGAAGTCGGCACCGTCGGCATGACCGAGGCGGAAGCCCGCGCGGCATTCAGCCATGTCGATATCTACAAGACCAATTTCAAGCCGATCAAGGCGACCTTGTCGGGCAGCGAAAGCCGCGTGCTGATGAAACTGATCGTCGATGCCAGCACCGACATCGTCGTCGGCTGTCATCTGGTCGGGCATGAGGCCGCCGAACTGATCCAGGTGCTCGGCATCTGCGTCAAGATGAAAGCCACCAAGGCCGATTTCGACGCCACCATCGCCGTGCATCCCAGTGCCGCCGAGGAACTGGTGACAATGCGCACTCCGACCGCGCGTTATGTGCGCGAGGCAGCGGAGTAGGTTAAGGCCAATAACGACGCTGGAGCTCCCCGCGAGCCGTCACCGTGAAGCCGCGACTCGTAGAGTCAGATTCAGTTTGCTCGAATTGTGTCCCGGACGCGGTGCATTGCGCCTCCGCAAGGAGGCGTAGTGCTCCGCAGAGCCGGGACCGCCATGAAATTCTGCACTTGGTAGGGTCCCGGCTCTGCGGAGCGGCATAAGAATGCCGCACCGCGTCCGGGACATGAGTATTTCATCCTAACGGATCAGACGCTAGCTGTCGTAATTCAAAGCGAGAACGCCTTTGTCGCCGTCGCTTGAGGCAAAGAAGTAAAGTGTGTGCATCCCTGGTTTCACGGGACGACTTGCTGAGGTGAAGGCGGGAAATTTCAATCCGGTTCGCGCTGCAGCCATTCCGCCGCGCCGCGCCATAGCGTGTCGCGGTGTTCGGGCCGGAAGAAGCCGAAATGGCCGAGCTTCCGGGCGCCCGCTTCGGCCGGCGTGATGACGTCGATCTCCGGCCGTATCGAGGTAAAGCCCGCGCAGAGCAATTGGATCGCCGCCGGCGTGGCCCATGGATCGTCGGAAAAACCCAGCGCCCGCAACGCGCCGCGATAGCGCGGAAAGTTCGCCAGCGCGCGCAATTGGCTGTCGTCGAAAAAATAGCGGTCGCTCAACACCCAGCGCGACCATTCCAGAAACACGTCGCGGGGCAGATCGAGGCCAAGACCGACCCGGCCCGGCGCGTAGCCCAGCGCATGCGTCAGCGGCACGCCGATATATTTCAGCAGTGCGTAAATCCGGTAGCGTTCCGGTGCCGTCATCAGGCACCAGCTACCGGCCTGGGCAGCGACGAATAATGCGCGTTCGACCTCCGCATTGTTCGGGATCAGGCCCAGCGCCTGGCCGCCGAACGAATGGCCGACAAAGCCGAGCGGCATCGACTTGTAGCGCTCGCGCATCCAGGCCACCGCGGCGGTCACGTCAAGCGCGGCCCAATCGGACATCGAGGCCTTGAACCCGATCAGCGATGCCGGTTGCGGGCTGCCCGCTTTCGATTTCGGCCGCGAGTCACCGGTGCCGCGATAGTCGTAGGTCAACACCGCGCAACCGCGGCCGGCCAGATAGCTGGCAAAGCCCCGGTAGATCTTGCGTGGCACCGCGGTGGCGGAATTGATCAGCACGGCGTGACTCCTGGCGCCGCGCGGCAGATACAGGGTCGCACCCAGCAGAAGGCCGTCGGTGGCCGGAAATGTGATGTGGTCGGCGAAAACGTCGTCCTTCGCCGGGTCCGCCACTTGGGTAATCGTGTGCGCCATAATACGGTCTAGCAAATGCGAATTTGGCTTTCGCTGCAAGTACTTATGTAGGGAGATTGATTGCGGTTGGCGATCCGCTGCAACCCTGTGTATAACGCGGCACCGCGCCTGCCTGAAGGCACGGTTTTCAGGAGTGATACGATGTCCGAGCGGTGGACGCCCGATAGCTGGCGCGGCAAGCCTGTACAGCAGATGCCGGCCTATCCGGATCTGAAACTCCTCGGCGATGTCGAGGCGCAGCTCGCGACCTTTCCGCCGCTGGTGTTTGCCGGCGAGGCCCGCAACCTGAAGAAGTCGCTGGCGCGCGTCGCCGCCGGCGAGGCCTTCCTGTTGCAGGGCGGCGATTGCGCCGAGAGCTTTGCCGAGCACGGCGCCAATAACATCCGCGATTTCTTCCGCGCGTTCTTGCAGATGTCGGTGGTGCTGACCTATGCCGGCGCGCTGCCGGTGGTGAAGGTCGGCCGCATTGCCGGTCAGTTCGCCAAACCACGCTCCTCGCCGATGGAGAAACTGAACGGCGTCGAACTGCCGAGCTATCGCGGCGACATTGTCAATGACATCGCCTTCACGGCGGAATCCCGCGTGCCCGATCCGCAGCGTCAATTGATGGCCTACCGGCAGTCGGCGGCGACGCTGAACCTGCTGCGCGCCTTCGCCACCGGCGGTTTTGCCAATCTCGGTAGCGTGCACCAGTGGATGCTGGGCTTTTTGAAGGATTCGCAACAGTCGCGGCGCTACAAGGAATTGGCGGACCGGATCTCCGACGCGCTTAACTTCATGCGCGCCTGCGGCCTCAATCTGGAAAGCCATCCCGAGCTGCGCTCGACGGATTTCTACACCAGTCACGAAGCGCTGCTGCTCGGTTACGAGCAGGCTTTCACCCGTGTTGATTCCATGACCGGCGACTGGTACGCGACCTCCGGCCACATGATCTGGATCGGCGACCGCACCCGCCAGCTCGACCACGCCCATGTCGAGTATTTCCGCGGCATCAAAAATCCGATCGGCCTGAAATGCGGCCCGTCGCTGAAGCCTGACGAGTTGATCAAGCTGATCGACGTGCTCAATCCCGACAACGAGCCCGGCCGCCTGACGCTGATCAATCGCTTCGGTGCCGACAAGGTAGGCGACCATCTGCCGGGGCTGATCCGCGCCGTTCAGCGCGAAGGCCGCTCGGTGGTGTGGTCGTGCGATCCGATGCACGGCAACACCATCACCTCGAATTCGGGCTACAAGACCCGACCGTTCGATCGCATCCTGTCCGAGGTGAAATCCTTCTTCGCTGTCCACGCGGCCGAAGGCACCCATCCAGGCGGCGTGCATCTGGAGATGACCGGGCAGAACGTCACCGAATGCACCGGCGGCGCGCGCGCCATCAGCGACGAGGACCTCAATGACCGCTACCATACGGTCTGCGATCCCCGCCTCAACGCCGAACAGTCGATCGATATGGCTTTCCTGGTCGCGGAGCTGCTGAAGACGTCGCGCGTGGGCAAGGTCGAGCCGATGCCGGTCGCATCGGGCCTCTGAGTTGACGCGCCTGTGGCGGGCTTTGATCAACACCTGGAACGGGCTGACCTTCGCCACCCGCTCCGAACAGGCCATTCGCGAGGAGCTGTTTGCGCTGCTCCTCGCCGTGCCGTTGTCTTTCCTGATCGGGACCACCTCCGCCCGCCGCATTGAGCTCGTGGCGGTGGTGCTGCTGCTGCTGACGGTCGAATTGCTCAACACCGCCATCGAAAAGCTCGCCGACCGCATCACCACCGACCATGATCCGCAGATCGGTGCGGTCAAGGACATGGGATCGGCCGCCGTTGGCGTCGCATTGGTAATTGCTGCCCTCACCTGGTTGTTCGCGCTCGGCGAACGCATAGGTGTGTTCCAGGCGTGATCCCGAAAAGTGGCGTCCCGGTTTTCGGACGAGACCACGCCGCTGCGAAACTCGCGCAATTGCGAAAGGCGAGCCCCCGGGCTTTAATAACTCCATGACAGAATCCGCGCGCTTCCTCGTGACACTGGCCCAGCTCAATCCAACCGTTGGCGACATCGCCGGCAATGCCGCCAAGGCGCGCGCGGCCCGTGCGCAGGCGGCGGCGGATGGCGCCGCCTTGCTGGTCCTGCCTGAGCTGTTCATTGCGGGCTATCCGCCGGAAGATCTGGTGCTGAAGCCGTCTTTCCAGGCGGCCTGTCGCGCCGCGATCGAAGAATTGGCGCGCGAGACCGCCGATGGCGGCCCGGCCATGCTGATCGGTTCGCCCTGGGTCGATGGCGGCAAGCTCTATAATGCCTGTGCGCTGCTGGATGACGGCCGCATCGCGGCGATCCGCTTCAAGGTCAACCTGCCGAATTACGGCGTGTTCGACGAGAAGCGCGTATTCGCCCGCGGGCCGGTGTCGGGGCCGATGACGATCCGTGGCCTGCGGATCGGCGTGCCGATCTGTGAAGACACCTGGATGGAGGAATCCGAGGATTACGAGAACGTGGTCGAAACCCTCGCCGAGACCGGCGCCGAAATCCTGATCGTGCCGAACGGCTCGCCCTATGCGTGCAACAAGAACGATTTGCGGCTGTCGGTGCAGGTCGCTCGCGTCATGGAGAGCAACCTGCCGCTGGTCTATCTCAACCAGGTCGGCGGCCAGGACGAACTGGTGTTCGACGGCGCTTCCTTTGTGCTAAACTCGGATCGCACGCTTGGCGCGCAACTGCCGGGCTTCGCCGAAAACATCACGACGCTGACCTTTGTCAAAGGCGACAATGGCTGGCGCTGTGACGGGCCGATCGCTCCGCTGCTCGAGGGCGACGAAGGCGACTACGCCGCCTGCGTGTTGGGGCTGCGCGACTATGTGCAGAAGAACGGTTTCCCCGGCGTGCTGATGGGCGTCTCCGGCGGTATCGATTCGGCTTTGTGCGCGGCGCTTGCGGTCGATGCGCTGGGCGCCGATCGCGTGCGTGGCGTGATGCTGCCGTTCCGCTTTACAGCCCAGGTGTCGCTCGACGATGCCGCGCAACTGGCGGACAGGCTTGGCATTCGCTACGAGGTGCTGCCGATCGCGCAGGCCGTCAACGGCTTCGAGGCGATCCTGTCCGGCACCTTCGCAGGCCTGCCGCGCGACATCACCGAGGAGAATTTGCAGGCGCGTACCCGTGGTACGCTGCTGATGGCGATCTCCAACAAGACCGGCGCGATGGTCGTCACCACCGGCAACACGTCGGAAATGTCGGTCGGCGACGCCACG
>NZ_JANXTC010000080.1:0-2792 GCF_025356345.1 Tardiphaga sp. | reverse complement strand
CGCAAATGATGCAGGGTAATTTCCGGCGGGCAGTTCAGCCGCACCGGCAGCAGGCTGGTGCCGACGCCGACGGAGGTGTAGCCCTGCAAAGTCTGGTAGCGCCAGGCACCGGCGCCCATGCGGCGCGGCAAGGCCGCTTCCAGCTTGATGGCGATCCCGCCCGGCAGGCAGAGCTGGCCGCCATGGGTGTGCCCGCTCAGCATCAGGTCGAATCCGCAGCCGGCGGCCTCGTCGTAGGTTTCCGGCGTGTGCGACAACAGCATCGAAAATGCATCCGGCGGAATCGATGTGGCAGCCCTGGCGATATCGTCGGCGCGGTAGAAGTGGGGATCGTCGACGCCGGCGAGATGGATCCGGTCGTCGCCGCGCTGGATGGTTTCGCATTCATTGAACAGCATCCGGATGCCCATCGCTTCCAGCCGCGGCGTCATGCGAATGCTGTCATGATTGCCGAGCACGCCATAGATCGGCGACCGCAAATGCGAGCGCAGTTGCTCCATGCCGACCAGACTGGTCTCGAACGGCCCGAAGGTTCGACCGCGATAGTCGCCGGTAAGGACGCAGATATCATAATCCAGCGCCCCCACGATGCCGCGGAGGTGCTGCATGGCGCCTTCGCTGATATCGACGTGAAGGTCGCTGAGTTGCAGGATGGTAAAGCCGTCGAACGACGCCGGCAGCCGGGCTGATGCCACATTGTTGTGACGGATCACGACATGATCGGCATGGCGACGGGCGCGGCCGTAGAGGCCGCTCATGACCAGCGCGGCCTTGATGATGGACGGCGCCGTCAGCCAGTTTTCAAGATTGAAGAAAATGAGGCCCTGGCCGAACAGCTGGGCCTCATGATCGGTCTCGATCGTCAGTCGCTTGTCGACATGGGCGTGGCCGATCCGGTCCTTGAGCTGTTGTAGCTCGTCACTCGGCATCAGACGCATGCTTCCGGTCGCGGTCGCCTCGCGGCGCGAAATGCGGAGTCCGTTTCAGCCCGCATTGGCCTTGAGACCGGCGGCTTCGATGCCGGCGACGGCGCAGATCTCGTCATTGTCGGAGGTGTCGCCGGAGATTCCGACCGCGCCGAGCAGGGCGCCCGCGGCATCGTGGATCAGCACGCCGCCGGGTACCGGGATCATCGCGCCCTTGGTCATGGTGCTGACCGCGTCGACGAAATAAGGCTGCTCCTGGGCGCGCTGGAAGATCGCGCGCGAGCCGATGCCCAGCGCCAGCGCGCCATAGGCCTTGCCGAAGGCGATCTCGCCGCGCATCAGGCTGGTGCCGTCCTGCGCCAGCGAGGCCTTCACGCAGCCGCGCGCGTCGAGCACCGTGATGGCCATCGGCTTGAGCTTCTTCTCGACCACCTTGGCGAGGGCGGCATCGAGAATTTTTCGCGCGATGTCGAGGGTGAGGTCGGTCATAGACGAAGTCCTTTGTCAGTTGGCGACAACCTAGTGGCGCGTATCGGGGCTGTCGAGGCTCATCGCCAGCACGCGGGCCACATGCAGCGCCTGGCGCGACGCGCCGTCGGCGATCTGGTGCCGGCACGAGGTGCCGTCGGCGACGATCAGCGTCGCGGCGTCCGCCCGGCGTACCGCCGGCAGCAGCGCGGCTTCGGCCATCTGCATCGACACCTCATAGGTCTCGGCGCCGTAGCCGAACGCGCCGGCCATGCCGCAGCAGCTGGTCTCGATCGTCTCCACCGCGAGGTCGGGGATCAGCCGCAGCACCTTCTCGACCGGCTTGAACGCGCCGAAGGATTTCTGGTGGCAGTGGCCATGCAGCAGTGCCTTGTCGGCAACGCGCTTGAGCGGCAGTCGCAGCCGCCCGGCCTCGGCCTCGCGGACCAGGAACTCCTCGAACAACAGCGCCTGCGCACTGACGCCTTTGGCATCATCATCCGCGCGCAGCGACAGTAATTCGTCGCGCAGGGTCAGCAGGCAGCTCGGCTCGAGGCCGACGATCGGCACGCCGCGGGCGGCGAACGGCGCATAGGTCGCGACCACGCGACCCAGCTCCGTGCGCGCCTGCTCGACCAGCCCGGCCGCGAGAAAGGTGCGGCCACAGCACAGTGCGCGGCCGCGGTCCGCCGGAACAGGCAGATGCACGCGGTAGCCGCCAGCGACCAGCACCCGCAGCGCGGCGTCGAGATTTTCGCGCTCATAGGCGCGGTTGAAGGTGTCGGCGAACAGCACGACCTCCGGACCATCGGCGGGGCCGACCGACTCTACGTCGGAACGGAACACGTCGCGGCGCCACACCGGCAGATCGCGCTTGGCGCTGATGCCGGCATAGCGCTCCAGCAGCCGGCGCAACAGCGGGCTCCTGTTGCGCCAATTGGCGAGTGGTGCCGCGCGCGCGGCCCAGGCGGCATAATGCGGCAGGTAGCCGACCAGGCGGTCGCGCCAGGACAGGCCATGTCTGGCGACGCGGGCCGCCAGCACCTCGATCTTCATCTTGGCCATGTCGACCCCGGTCGGGCATTCGTGGCGGCAGGCCTTGCAGGAGACGCAGAGGCTCATGGTATCGGCCATCGCGTCCGAGGTCAGCGCATCCGGCCCGAGCTGGCCGGAGATCGCCAGCCGCAGCGTGTTGGCGCGGCCTCGCGTGACATCCTTCTCGTCGCGGGTGGCGCGGTAGCTCGGGCACATCACCTCGGCGTCGAACCCCCGGCAGGTGCCGTTGTTGTTGCACATCTCCGTCCCCCCCAGCAGGCCGCCGGGGTGGTCGGACCAATCCAGTTTTGGCGCAAACGGCAGCGGGGCGTAGCCAGGCGGGGTGCGAAACAGGGAAGAATC
>NZ_JANXTC010000077.1:0-3518 GCF_025356345.1 Tardiphaga sp. | reverse complement strand
GCGCAAGGGCCTCGCCGCGGCGACGCTGATCCTGGACGCCTTGAAGGGCACCGTCGCCGTCATCATCGCCGGCCATGTCGGTGGCCCGCTCGCGGCGATGATCGCCGGACTGTTTGCGTTCCTCGGCCACCTGTTCCCGGTCTGGCTCGGCTTCAAGGGCGGCAAGGGCGTGGCGGTCTATATCGGCATCATGCTCGGCCTGTTCTGGCCGGCGGCGCTGATCTTCTGCATGGCCTGGCTGGCCTGCGCCTTTGCCTCGCGCTACTCGTCATTTGCCGCCCTCACCGCCAGCGGCATCACGCCGATCTTCCTGTGGTGGGCGAAGGCGCCACAGCTCGCCGTGCTGGCGACCTTCCTGACCTTGCTGCTGTGGTTCATGCACCGTGAGAACATCAAGCGTCTGGTCGCCGGCACCGAAGGCAAGATCGGCGCGAAGTAATTGGCGCGGCAGCTTCAAAAATAGCGCTCATAGATGTAATCGTGATTGCCCACGATCACGATATCGAACGTCCGCGGCGCGGTTTCGCGAAGCAGTATGCGGATGGAACAGTTCGACCGGGTCGTGAAATACCCCTCTTGCTCTTTACGCGCTCGAAGTTCAGCGATTTGGCGTGGGGATCAACGAGAAACAGTTCAAGCGCCGCAATGGTGTCATCCGCATCTGCTTTCGAGACCCGCTTGAGAGAGCGCAGAAACGAACCGGTCGGCGTCACCTGCATCGGCAGCTACGCGATTTGGCTGCGCAGGAAAGCTCCTAGTTTCTTAGCATCGTCGAAATTCTGCCGCTCTTCAGGGCTTTTATTCAGTTCAGACTTGAACGCCAACAAGCCGTAGTACATGTCGATAAAAAAGGCATGCTGTGCCACCCGACTTTTCTCGATCCCGCGCATCAGCTTTCGCACAAACTTTCCAGCGTTGGCGGATATGCTGCCTAGCTGATGAATTCGCTCGGCGACTGCCGGATCGCTGTGCAGCGGCTCACTGAATGCAGCAATTCCATCCTCGACAACTTTGATTGCGTCCGACACGGTCTCCTCGGCTTCCCGCCCAACAGGCAGCGTGCGCTTTATCTCTTCGAAAGCTGGCTCCAGTTTTGGAAGTAATGTTGCACGCCATCTAATCATCTCGATCTCAAACTGATCGACACGCTTCTCAAGCTGCTTGAGATCGTCGCCCACAACCAGCATCGCAAAATCCAGCGATGGCGGTGTCGTGAATATGTTCGCAAACGTTTCAGCGACGGCTGGGCCGGTCACGAAAGAACCTCTTGACCGCATTATACATGGATGGATCGGTCACGTTAAAACCTGATTGAAGGTTTTTCCCTCTTAAGCGCGGTTGAATACAACTTTAAGTTGCGCAATGGTATCCTGCAAGGGGCTTTTGCGTGGACAACAACCAACCGACTACCATTCATCTCACCGACGCGCAGCGGATCGACTGGCTGCGGCTGATCCGGTCTGACCATGTCGGACCGCGCACCTTTCGCTCGCTGATCAATCGTTGCGGCAGTGCACGCGCGGCGCTGGAGCAACTACCCGAACTGGCCAGGCGCGGCGGCGCCGCCGGCCCCGGCCGGATCTGCAGCGAACAGGACGCGCAGCGCGAGTTCGCGGCGAGCCGCAAGATCGGCGTCCGCCTGGTCGCGCCCGGCGAAGCCGGCTATCCGCCGCGCCTGGCTGGCATCGACGACGCGCCGCCGCTGCTCGGCATGCGCGGCAACACCACCGCGTTAATGCAGCCGATGATCGCCATTGTCGGCTCGCGCAATGCGTCCGGCGCCGGATTAAGGTTCGCGGAAAAACTGGCGTACGATCTGGGTGATGCCGGCTTTGTGGTCGCCTCCGGCCTCGCCCGCGGCATCGATCAGGCGGCGCATCGCGCCAGCATCCACAGCGGCACGCTGGCGGTGCTGGCGGGCGGCCATGACAGGATCTATCCGCCGGAGCATGAAGATCTGCTGTATGCGCTGCTCGAACACGGCGGCGCGATCTCGGAAATGCCGCTCGGCCATGTGCCGCGCGCCCGCGATTTCCCACGCCGCAACCGGCTGATCTCCGGGGTCTCGCTCGGCGTCGTGGTGATCGAGGCCGCGCATCGCTCCGGCTCGCTGATCACCGCGCGCATCGCCGCCGAACAAGGCCGTGAAGTGTTCGCCGTGCCCGGCTCGCCGCTGGATCCGCGCGCCGCCGGCACCAATGACCTGATCAAACAGGGTGCGGCGCTAGTCACCGAGGCCGCCGACGTGATCAATGCCGTCACGCCGATCATGGAACGCCCGATCGAGCTGCCGAGCCGTGAGCCGGATGAGATCACGACATTCGACGACCCTGATCACGGCGACCGCGCCCGCATCATAGCCCTGCTCGGCCCGAGCCCGGTCGGCATCGACGATCTGATCCGCCTCAGCGCTACTTCGGCGGCCATCGTGCGCACCGTGCTGCTGGAGCTTGAGCTGGCCGGCCGGCTCGAGCGCCATGGCGGCGGGCTGGTATCGATGATCTAACGTCAGCTCGTCGAATTGCGCCCGTCGAAATTCTGCCGCGCGGTTTCGATGTCCGGCTGATGCGCATGCGCCCAGGCGCCCAGCGCCTTGACCGGCTCGCTCAGGCCGCGACCGAGATCGGTAAGTTCATAATCGACGCGCGGCGGCACCGTCGGAAACACCGTGCGGGTGACGAGGCCGTCGCGCTCCAGCCCGCGCAACGTGAGCGTCAGCATGCGCTGCGAGATGCCGCCGATCATCCGCTTCAGCTCGTTGAAGCGGCGCGGCCCGTCGCCGAGCAACATGATCACCAGTACGCTCCATTTGTCGCCGATCCGCGACAACACCGCCGCCACGCCGCGACAGTCGCTGCCAAGATGCGCGTTGGGCGGCAGGACGGGCACATCGGTGTGCTCTGGTTTCAAAATTGTGCCTTCTTGTGCGGTTTTCGCCAGTCACTCAAATAGCGTCAGTTACAAACCTATACCAGGGATGACTGACATGAAACTCCTCCATATCGATTCCAGCGTGCTCGGCCCGAACTCTGTCAGCCGACAGGTCTCTGCCGCGATCGTCCAGCATCTTACCGCGACGAAGCCCGCCCTCGCCGTCACCTATCGGGATCTCGCCGCCGCGCCGTTATCGCATTTCTCCGGTGAGCATCTCGCTGCCCGACAGGGCGTCGCTTCTGACGCCGCGCTCAGCGACGATGTGGCGGCCGGCACCACGGCGCTAGACGACTTCCTCGCCGCCGATACCGTGGTGATCGGTGCGCCGATGTACAACTTTACTATTCCGACCCAGTTGAAAGCCTGGATCGATCGCATTGCCGTGGCCGGCAAGACGTTCAGCTACGGCCCCGAGGGCGTCAAAGGCCTCGCCGGCGGCAAACGGATGATCATCGCGTTGTCGCGCGGCGGATTTTATGGCGCCGGCGCGCCGAGCGCAATTTATGAACACACCGAAACCTATCTTCGCGGCGTATTCGGCTTCCTCGGCGTTACTGACATCGAAATGATTGTCGCCGAGGGCA